>CAIYRJ010000034.1 GCA_903928615.1 uncultured Actinomycetes bacterium
ATGGGGTGACGCGGCTACACTCGACGACGTGCGACCTCCCCGCGCCATCGCCGCAGCGTCGTCGTGCCTGGTCGCGCTCGCGATCGTGGTGACCGGGTGCGGCTCGTCGCCCACCACGTCGATCACGCCCCGGGAGATCACCTTCCCCGTGCTGTGGGCCGGCAGCAATCCCGACGGCACGCCCGCCGCCGGCATCGAGCCGGCCACGATCGCCGTGGGCACCGAGGGTGACCCCGGCTTCTCGATGAACCTCGAGGACGTGCAGGCGAAGAAGGCTGGTGCGCAGTGGCTCGCGGCCACCGCAAGCGCCGCGGCCGTCGGGACCCTGCTCACGGGAGCCGACCAGTCGGTCGTGGACCTGCGCTACGACATCACCGGTGCCATCGACGGCCCCTCGGGCGGCGCCGCGCTCACCGTCGGCACCATGGCGGCCATCGCCGGGGCCACGGTGAAGCCGAAGGTGGCGATGACCGGCACGATCAGCCCCGACGGCACCGTGGGCACGGTGGCCCAGGTCCCCGCCAAGGTGCGCGCCGCGAAGAAGGCGGGCTACGAGCTGGTGCTCGTGCCATGGGGCAACCGCCGGGAGTTCGACCCCGCGTCGGGAAAGGACGTGAGCCTGCCCGCGCTCGGCCGGTCGCTCGGCATCGAGGTGCGCGTGGTGCGCAGCGTGGCCGAGGCCTACGCCGCGTTCACGGGGAAGACGGTCATCGATCCGCCGAAGGCCAGGCCGGCCATCACTTCCCGTGCCCGTGCGGTGGCCACGCGCACCACCCGCGCGGCCGTGGTGGCCCTGCGGCGTGAGTTCGCGGCCGGGTCCAACCTGCTGTCGCAGCAGGATCGCCAGGCGCTCGCGCCCGAGGTAGAGAGCGCCGAGGCCGCGCTGGCGGCCGGCCGCATCGGCCTGGCCTACGGCCTCGCGGTGCATGGCACCTACGCGGTGAAGCGCGCGCTCGCCGCGGGCGCGAGCCGCGCCCTCGCCCGCATCAAGGGCGTGGCCGCGGCGCGCCAGGCGCTGCTCGACGAGTCGAAGACCCTCCTCGCCGTGGCGGAGCGCGAGATGCGGGCGCAGTCGGACCCCAACGGGCTCACGCGCGGCCAGCAGCTGGCACTCCCCATGGCGCTCGGCTGGTACGCCTACTGCGAGGCGGTGCTCACGGCCTACGTCAGCGCGCTCGGGACGGGCAACACCTGGAATGGTCCTGAGCTCGAGCGCGCCGCCGCCGTGCTCGGCGACATCGAGGCGAGCCTGCGGCGCTTCGGCCCCGACGCCGTGGCGATGGTGCGGGCCTCGCCGGGCGGGGGGCAGGGCACGCCGGCATCCACGGCGACATTCCTCTCGGGCTACACCAACTTCCTCGTGCGCGCCGGTGATGCCAACCGCGACTACTACGTGACGGTGTCGTACGGATCGCTCGACGCCAAGGGCGGCCCCAACGACATCGTCCCCGCGCTCAAGGCGGCATCGGACACTGCCGCAGGCATCCCCGAGGACGAGAACTCGGTGCAGGACGAGATCATCCAGGCAGCACGCGCCACCACCTACTACGTGCTCGGTGCCTCCGTGGTGAGCGGGGCGAGCTTCGGCATGCAGGGCTTCGGCCTCGGGGAGGATCCGCCAGCCGTGCGGGCGCCGACCCTGCTGGCGAGCTCTGTGCAGCAGTCGTCGGAGACGGTGCGATGGGTGGGGTCGGCGTTGCAGCCGACAGATGAGAACCTCAGCTACGCGCTGTGGCAGCGGCAGTGGGCCGATGCGCTCTATGCGGCCTACGCGGGCACGCCCACCGGTCCAGCCGCCGGAACCATCGCACTGAACGAGCTCTGGTACGCCACCACCGGAGCCCTGCTGGCAAACTCGGCGCAGGTGAACCTGAAGGAGCTGTCCGGTGGATGATCAGGTACGTGCCCTTCTGGAGGGGCCCAACTACGTGCACGTGGCCACCCTCATGCCTGACGGGTCGCCGCACTCGGTGGCGATGTGGGGTGGGGTGGAGGGCGACCGCGTGATCATCTTCACGGGCTCGCCGGCGTCGCGGAAGGCCCGTAACCTGGCCGCCGACGGCCGCGTGGCCATCTCGATCACCGACCATGACAACCCGTACCGCACCGCGCAGATCCGGGGGCACGTGGTGGAGACCCGCACCGGCGCGGTGGCGCTCGAGGCCATGGACCGGCTGTCGGAGAAGTACACCGGCGAGCCGTTCCCGTGGCGCACCGACGAGGGCACGCTCTACCTCATCGAGGTCGACTGGTCGCGCTTCGCGGAGCTGCCGTTCACCCACGCACCGCGCTGACCCTGCACGGATGGCTGGTACGTTGGGGCGCATGAACCCCCGCCTCCGCCTTGCATGCGCCGCCTCGCTGGTCGCCCTTCCGGTTGCCGCCAGCGCGGCCCTCGCCCAGCCGGCCATCACCACAATGGCGCCCGGCACCCTCACGGTGTGCACCTACGGCGGCTTTCCTCCCACGTCGTACGCCACAGGCGGCGGCACGTGGGCCGGGCTCGACGCCACGTTCGTCGGCCGCTTCGCCCGCTCGGTGGGGTTGTCGGTCACCCCGCGCATCTCCACCTCGTTCGCCGGCATCTGGCAGCGCCCGGGCACCGGGGAGTGCGACATGGCCGCCGCCGGCATCACCGTCACCGATGAGCGCCGCCAGCAGGCCGCGGCATCCACGTTCAGCGCGCCCTACCACGCCACCCTCCGGGCCTATGTGGTGCGGCGCGGCAGCGTGCTCACCGGACCTCGCGGACTCGCCGGCAAGACGATCCTCGTGGTGAAGGGCTCCATCGCGCAGCAGGACGTCCAGCGACGCGTGCGCCAGGCGGGCGTGCCGGGCGTGCGCATCCGCTTCACGACGGGCGGGGTCGCGGCACGCCAGGCCGTGCGATCGGGGCG
Source organism: uncultured Actinomycetes bacterium (assembly GCA_903928615.1). Classification (GTDB taxonomy): domain Bacteria; phylum Actinomycetota; class Thermoleophilia; order Miltoncostaeales; family Miltoncostaeaceae; genus SYFI01. The sequence goes on from CAIYRJ010000034.1 coordinate 2,898, forward strand.
TGCGTTCGCCTACGAGACGGACGACCTCAGCGCCGGGCAGGCCGCCCGGCTCGACCCCCGCCTGGCCGTCGCATGGCTGCATCCCCGCGCCGACGCCCAGGGCCGCAGCGTGCGCGAGGATCTCGCCTACGTGGTGCGCGATGCCAGCACGGGCCTGCTGCCGGCGCTGAACGCCTTCATCGCCGAGAACCGCGGCGACTACGCCACGTAGGGCCCGGGCGGTCAGGCCGCCGCGCGCAGGCGCAGCGACGGGCGGCGACCCTGCCACCCGCACCACAGCGCGAACAGCACGAGGGCGATCACCGAGCCGGTCCAGTGCAGGCCGGTCGCCACGCCCACGAGGCTGACGAGCCCCGCCACCACGGCGCCGAAGAGCGTGGGCCAGAACGGCAGCTTCCACACCGCGATGGTGACGAGGGTGGCCACGAGCCATGACAGCGGGCCGATGGCCCACCCCCACGACTCGAAGAACTCATGCGAGAGCGTGAATCCCGTGGCCGCGCCCAGCACGGCCACCACGAGCAGCTGCGACAGCGCGGCGCGCCAGGTGATCGCCCAGTCCATTGCGCCGAGGGTATCCCAGCCGCGCGCCGAAGAAAGGGGCGGTTCGACCCCCATGAACGTCCCAGGAGGACCCATGAACAGGAAGCTCATCGCCGTCGGCGTCATCCCGATCGCCGCTCTCGCCATGACCGCCGGCCAGGCGCTCGCCGGTGGCGCGACCAGCAAGCAGAAGGCCCCAACCGCCGCGCAGAAGGCCGCCATCCTCAAGGCCGGCGGCTTCAAGGGCCCGGCGTCGTGCTACACGGTGCAGCTCTCGGCGAGCCAGCAGACCATCGCCGGCGCGAAGTTCAACACGAAGGCGAAGAACTGCACGAAGTACGCCTTCGACGGCGCGGCGCTCTACTACGGCACCTTCAACAAGAAGGTCTGGTACCAGCTCGAGGCGGGCTCGGCACTTGGCACCAATCAGTGCGAGGCGCTGTCGCTGCTGCTGGGAGGCCCCGCCTGGCAGGACATGATCCCGTACGTCGACACCATGGGCTGTCAGAACTACGACTGACCCCGGGGCTGGCCCCGGGGAGCCACCGGGGTCAGCCGAGCAGGTCGGGCAGGTAGGGGATGTTCCCCCGGGCGTCGCCCGGGGGAGCCCCCACCATGATCTCCGCGTCGATCTCGTCCACCTTGGCCTCGGCCGGGGGCTCGCCGCCGCTCATGTCGCGCACGGGCCCGCCGTCGCCGGCACGGGCGATCCACTGCTCGATGTAGTCGGCCTCGCCCGGGTAGCCCAGCTCGCGGAAGGCGTCGGCAGCGCGCTGCTGGTCCTCCATCCAGGCCAGGCGGCCATCGGCGGCCGGACCGGGGCCGTACGAGGTGGTGACGGCCCGCACCATGGCGCCGGTGGGGTGGTACATCATCCCCTTCAGCATCACCGCGCGCGGGTCGTGGTCGCAGGTCGACCCCCACGCGCGCCAGAACGCCGCGGTCTCCTCGACGGTCTGGCGGAGGTCGGTGCCCTTGTTCGAGGGGTCCTGCCAGCGCAGGGCCATCACGCGGCGCTCGCCCTCGGTGAGCACGGTGGTTGCGCCGAGGTCGACGCCGTACTCGCGGGGCGGGAGCTCGCTCTGCAGCTCGATGGTGAGGCCCGGTCCGTAGCCGATGATCTTCCGGCCCTCGGTGCGCCAGCGCGGGGCGTTGCGGCCGTAGGCGTAGCGCAGTCGCGTGACCAGGCCGATCTCGGCCTCGCCCTTGAGCACCAGCACCTGGCGGATGAAGAGCCCGGGCCACGCCGCCTGCACGGGGCCGCGCGCGGGAATGGCCAGCGCGTCGATCACGCGCACGGTGCCCGTGGGGCCCTCGAGGTCGGTCTCCACCACCAGCGTGCCCTCGCGGTGACGGTGCGCGATGGTGGTGGAGTCGGGGAACACCAGCTCCACGCCTCCGCCGCGCTGCTCGTCCACCAGGCCGCTGATGATGCTGGGCTGGTCGATGCGGGGCGCCGCCAGCCAGCAGAGGCGCGCATTTTCGTCGACCAGGCCCATGGCCCGGCCATCTGAGACAAGAAGAGGTTCACCCATGGCCCGGGCAGGCTAGCCGTTCCGCGCCGCCTAGCATCACGGCTATGGACATCGAGATCACCTTCATCTCCGACCCGGGGTGCCCGTGGGGCTACTCGGCGTCGCCCTCGCTCGCCGCCCTGCAGTGGCGCTACGGCCCGCGACTTCGCTGGCGGCTGGTCACGATCGGCCTCGCCGAGGACGCCTCGCTCTACGAGCAGCGCGGCTACTCGCCGGTGATGATGGCCGACCGCATGGAGATGTTCCGGCAGTTCGGGATGCCCTTCACGCAGGGCCCCCGCGCGCGCCTCACGGGCACCGCCCGCGCCTGCCGCGCCCTGCAGGCCGTGCGCCTGGCGTCGCCCGGCGACGAGATCACCGCGTTCCGCGCGCTGCAGTTCGGGTGGTTCACCACGCGCATGCTCATGGACGAGGACGACAACATCGCCGCTGCGCTCGGGCGCGTGCCCCGGCTCGACGTGCCCGCCGTCATGTCCATGATCGACACGCCCGAGGTGGAGGAGGC
>CAIYRJ010000035.1 GCA_903928615.1 uncultured Actinomycetes bacterium
CGCCCTCCGGAGAGCTCCGCCACGATGTAGTGGCCGGGCGCGGCCACGCCCACGATCTGCGCACCGGTGCGCCGGCCGATCGAGATCGCCAGGGCCGAGAGCGCGATGGGCAGCCCGCGCCTGCGGCGGATCACCTGGTCGAGGAAGGAGTTGCGCGGGTCGTCGTACGTCTGGGCGTCACCGGAGTAGCCCTCCTGCCGCAGAAGCTCGAACACCGCCGAGGCGTCATCGGGCCCGGCGATGTCGGCGAGGCGATCGACCTCCGCCAGCCACCGCGCCGGGTCGACGCCCGGGCGACCCTCAGCGGCGATGAGCAGGTTCGCCTCGGCGAGGTCGGGCTCGCCCGAGCGCATCACCTCGGCCAGGCGGGCGCGGTTCTCCATGCTCACGGGGCGCCCCCCGGCATCACGGCTGCGCCCCCAGTGCCTCGGCCTGCGCCTCCTGCAGCGCCATCCGGCAGAGCGACAGCGCCGCCTGGCGGATGGCCTCGCGGTCGGGCTCGCCCCGCACCATGGCCGCCGCCTGAGCGAGCAGGGGGCCACCCGGCGTGCCGTCCGCCGCGCGCGCGGCCTGCGCCAGCAGCGGGGCGGCCACGGAGTCGCGTCGCACGAGGGCCATCTCCGCCTGCGCGGCGAGGGTGACCACGCGAAGGGCATCGGCGCTGCTCACGCGCCCTCACCGCCCAGCAGGCGCAAGAGGTTGCCCCCCATCACGCCGTGCATGGCCGTGGCGTCCCACCCGGCCACGCGCGCCGCGGCGCCCACCAGGTGCAGGGCCTGGGCATGGTCGCCGTAGGGGCGATCGGTGCCGAACACGATGCGCTCGGGCGGCAGGGTCACCAGGTCGGGCAGCGCCGCGATGGAGGTGTCGAACAGGACGTCCGGGTACGCGGCGGCCAGCGCGGCGAGCGCGCGGTGATCGCCGCGCCCGCCATGGGCGAGGATGACCCGCGCATCGGGCACCCGCTCCAGCAGCGCGGCGAACGCGGGGCCGAGCGCCCGCGCCCCGAAGCCGGCGTGGAAGAGCACCGGCCAGCCCAGGTCGGTGGCCCTGCGCACCGCTGCCACGCACTCCTCGCCCTCGGGCGCGAACCGCTGCGCCACCGGGTGCAACTTGAGCCCGCGCGCACCGGCCGCATGCGCCTCGTCGATGGCGGCCGCGGCGCCCACCGCCGGGTCGATGCGGCAGAAGGGGATGATGCGATCAGGGTGGCCGGCCCACGCATCGATCACCCGCCCGTTGGCATCGCGGAAGTCGCCGCCCGATCCCGGCTCGTCGGCGGGGAACGCCACGGCGCGCCCGATGCCGTTGGCGTCCATGTCGGCGATCAGGTCGGCGGCCGACAGCGCGTGGCCGTCGCGGTCGACGCCCAGGTGCACGTGGGCATCCACCACCTCGGTGCCCGGCGGCACCACCACCGAGCGCCGCGCCCACTCCTCGATCTCCGCGAGGGCCGCGACGTCGGCCCCGGCCGACGCCAGCACCGAGGCATGCTGTCCGAGCAGCCGGTCGCTCAATGCGTGCGTGCCTCGAATGCCTCGATGGCGGATCGCCACGCCGCGGGCATGGGGGTCGGCCCTCCACCGTCCCACGACTGCACGCCCACCACCACCGCCCGGGCGTCGGCCACGTGGGTGGCGCCGGCGGGGTCGATGCGCTCGAGGCGCGCCTCGATCGTGTGGCTGCTGGTGCCGATGCTGCTCACCCGCACGAAGGCCTCGACCTCGTCGTCGAATCGCAGGGGCGCGTGGTACTCGACGGCCATCGAGCGGATCATGAAGTGATGTTCGTCGGCGCCCACGAGGGGCACCCCCGCGGCGCGGCGGTACTCGATGACGGCCCGCTCGAGGAACCGCCCATATGAGCCGAAGTACACGACCCCGCCGGCGTCGGTGTCGGCGAAGTCCACCCGGAAGCGCGTGCTGAACCCGTAGGGCGGGTGATCGTGGTCGCTAGCCGACAACCCGGCTCTCCCCTCCGTCGATCATCACCGAGGCCCCGTTGATGAACGCCGCGCGATCCGACGCCAGGAACGCCACCAGGTCGCCCACCTCGGCCGGGTCGCCCACGCGGCCCGTGGGGTTGCGCGACCCGCGCTCGGCAATGGCGGCGTCCAGGTCCGGGGCCGCGGAGAGCAGTTCGCGCATGCGGTCGGTGAGGATGGGCCCGGGCAGCACGTTGTTCACCGTCACGCCGTCGCCCGCCACCTCGCGCGCCAGCGTGCGCACCGCGCCCGCCACCCCCGCGCGCGTGGCGTTGCTGAGCGCGAGGCCGTCGATCACCTCGCGCACGGAGGTGCTGGTGACCGTGACGATGCGCCCCCAGCCGCGTGCGCGCATGCCGGGCAGCGCCGCGCGGATGAGCCGCACGGTGCCCAGCAGGTTCTGCTGCACCGCGATGTCCCAGCCGTCATCATCGGCGTCCACGAACCGCCCGGGCGGCGGGCCGCCCGCGTTGGCCACGAGGATCTCCACGGGGCCGAGGATGGCCTCGGCGCGCGCGACGGCGTCGGCCGGCCCGAGCGGGTCGGACATGTCGGTGAGGATTCCCTCGGCGCGCGCGCCCGATGCCCGGAGCGCCGCCACGGCGGCGTCCACGCCCTCGGCGCCCCGCGCCGCCACCACCACCTGCGCGCCCTCGCGCGCCAGCGCCTCGGCGGCCG
>CAIYRJ010000036.1 GCA_903928615.1 uncultured Actinomycetes bacterium
CCACGGTGAACCAGTGGAACGTGAAGTTCAGAGAGAACTCAGTCCACAGGAACGACAGAACTCCGATGACAAGCGCGAGCGGAAAAATCGCCTTTGCGCGTGCACCCATTTGAGCTCCTTTGGATAGGACAGGGATCCCCGCTAACCCGAATGAGATGAGGTGGGTTTCGCGGTTGCACGCAGCAGTGCTGTCGTGCTGACAGCACTCTACGGGCGTCCCGCTTTTCGTCACAAGTGCTACATACCCTTCCCGCAACGCGAAAAAGAGCGAACTTTCTCGCTACGAGCGGGCGGTTTACGCAGTCGCAACATTCACGCGGGGTGGGCTGAACCCGACGCCGCGCGGCGGTCAGCGCCCTCCCGCGCGAGTGGCATGAGCAGGTCGGCGAGGGCCTCGGGCGCATGCCGCACCACCTGGTCGTCCTCCGCGATGTCGGCGGCCACCACGCGCACGCCGCGCGCCTCGATGGCCGCCACGTCGACGACGACCGGCTCCTGGCCCTGCGCGGCGTACTGCGCGAGGGCCGCCGGCTCCAGTTCCCCGGCGTGCACCACCACCACGTCCACGCCGTCCGGCACCATCTCGAGCACGCGATCGAGGTGCGTGATGGCATCCATGCCGTCGGTCTCGCCGGGCTGGGTCATGATGTTGCACACGTAGGCGCGCAGCCCCCTGGCCCCGCATACCGCCTCGGCGATCTCCCCCACCGCCAGGTGCGGCAGCACGCTCGTGAACAGCGAGCCCGGCCCGAGGAGGATCAGGTCGGCGTCGGAGATCGCGGCGAGGGCATCGGGGTGTGCGGCCGGCTCGGGGTCGAGCCATACGCGGCGGCAGGCGCCCACGCCGGATGCGATCAGCGTCTCGCCGCAGGCCTCGGTGCCGTCCTCGCGCTCGGCCCAGAGCCGCACGTGCTCGAGCGCGCCGGGAATCACCCGCCCGTTCACCTTCAGCACCCGCGAGGCCTCGCGCACGGCCTCATCGAAGGATCCCGTCACCTCGGTGAGCGCCGCGAGGATCAGGTTGCCGAAGGGATGCCCCGACAGGTCACCGTCCGCGAAGCGGTACTGGAACAACCGGCCCATGAGCGACTCGTCATCCGCCAGCGCCACGAGCACGTTGCGGATGTCGCCCGGGGGGAGCATTCCGAGCTCGCGCCGCAGGCGACCGGACGACCCGCCGTCATCCGCCACCCCGACGATGGCCGAGATGTCGAGGTCGCGGCGCTTCAGGCCGCGCAGCAGCGACGACAGCCCGGTGCCGCCGCCGAGGGCCACGACGTGCGGCGTGTTCACGCCGACCGCACCTCGGCCGGGCGGCGGGAATCGCGGTGGGCGACGGTTACATCGAGTGAGCCCGCGTACCGGGCGGCCAGGGCCTCGGCCACGGTGACGCTGCGGTGGCGGCCCCCCGTGCAGCCGATGGCCACCACCAGGTGGCGCTTGCCCTCGGCCTCGTACATCGGCAGCACGTAGTCGAGCAGCGAGAAGAGGCGGTCCATGAATCCCTCGTAGCCCGGGTCGGCGGCCACGTACTCGGCCACCGCCACGTCCTCGCCGGTGAGCGCGGTGAGCTCCGCCACGTAGTGGGGGTTGCGCAGGAACCGGACGTCGAACATGAGGTCGGCTTCGCGCGGCACGCCGTGCTTGAACCCGAACGACGAGAAGGTGAGGCGCATGCGCGGGCGGTGCGCGGGCGCCATCTCCTCGGCCACGGCGTCGCGGAGATCCCAGGGGTTCATCGCGCTGGTGTCGATCACCACGTCGGCGCGGTCGCGCAGGTCGGCGAGCAGCGCGCGCTCCTTCTCGATGCCGCGCAGCACCTCGCCGCCCTCCGCCAGGGGGTGACGGCGGCGGGTCTCGCGGAAGCGGGACAGCAGCGCCTCATCCGACGCCTCGAGGAAGAGCATCTGCATGTGGATGTCGGGGATCTGCGCGATGCGGTCGAGTTCGCGGCCGAGCTCGTCGAACCACGCGCCGCCGCGCACGTCGAACACCAGCGCCGCGCGCTCGACGCTGCTGCCCTCGAGCCGGAAGAGGTCGACGAGCGACGGCAGCAGCTGGGGCGGCAGGTTGTCGATGCAGAAGAAGTCGGCGTCCTCGAACGCCCCCATCGCCCCGGACTTCCCGGCCCCCGAGAGGCCGGTGATGATCGTCAGCTCCACCCGTTGCCCGATCCGGCGAGCGTCTCGACCTGGTCGGGACCGCCCGTCTTGTTGAGGTGCTCGTAGATGTCGCGTGCCACCTTCGGCGGCAGCCCCGGCACGGCCTCCATCTCCTCGCGCGTGGCGGCGAGGAACCGCTCCGGCGATCCGAAGTGTCGCAGGATGGCCCGGCGGCGCGCCGGGCCGATGCCCGGCAGCGAGTCCATCGCGCTCGCGGTCATGCCCTTGCCGCGCCGCCCGCGGTGATGGCGCAGGGCGAAGCGGTGGGCCTCGTCGCGCACCTGCTGCAGCAGCTTGAGGCCCGGGGAGTCCTCCGGCAGCAGGATCGGCTCGGACCGGCCCGGCACGAAGACCTCCTCCTGCTGCTTGGCCAGGCCGATCATGGGCACGTCGATTCCGGCCTCGCGCATCGCCCGCTGCGCGGCGCCGAGCTGCCCCTTGCCGCCGTCGATCACCACGAGCGACGGCGTGGCGCCCAGGCTGGGGTCCGCATCGGCGGCGGCCAGGCGCGCCATGCGCCGGCCGATGGCCTCCTCCATGCGAGCGAAGTCGTCGGGCCCGCCGTCGTAGCGCATGGTGAACGAGCGGTAGTGCTTGCGATCGGGCGCGCCGCCGTTGAGCACCGTCATCGATGCCACCGCGTATGTGGCGCCGAGGTTGGAGATGTCGAAGCACTCGATGCGCATCGGCGGCGCGTCCAGCCCCAGGGCGCGCTGCAGGTCGCCCAGCGCGGCCGTGCGCCGCTCCCGGGTGCGCGCCGCGCGGGCGCGGTCCTGGTCGAGCGCCAGCCGGGCGTTGCGCTCGGCGAGCTCCTGCATGCGGCGCTTCTCCCCGCGCTCGGATGCCCGCACCTCAACGCCGGCCTGGCGGCGCTCGGCGAGCACGGCCTCGATCCCCCGTGTCTCCATGCCGAAGGGCACCACCACGAGCGGCGGGATCGCCATTCCGAGTGCGTAGTACTCCATCACGAACTGCTCGAGGATCGTCACGGGGTCGCTCGAGCCCGCGGCGTCCACGAAGAACGACTGCCGGTCGCCCAGCACGCCATCGCGCACCTGCAGCACCTGCACGTTCGCGGCCTCGCCGTCGTCGTCCACCGCCACGCCGAGCACGTCGAGCGACTCCAGGGAGTCGCTGCTCATCAACTGGCGCTCCATCAGGTGGCGCACGGCGTTCAGGCGGTTGCGGAACGTCGCGGCGTCCTCGAACCGCTGCGCCGCGGCGGCCTCGCGCATCTGATCCTCGAGCTCCTGCTCGAGGCCCCGGTAGCGCCCCGAGAGGAAGGCGATGATCTGGTCGATCAGGTGCCGGTAGTCCTGCAGGCTGATGTAGTCGACGCACGGCGCCATGCAGCGCTTGATGTGGTAGTCGAGGCACGGGATGCCCGAGGGCCGGCCGGGTTCGGTGCCCTCGCAGGGACGGCTCGGGAAGATCTTGCCGATCAGCGACAGCGTCTCGCGCACCTTCGACGCGCTGGAGAAGGGGCCGAAGTACACCCGGTCGCGGCGGTGGCGCTCGCGCGTGAAGTACACGCGGGGGTAGGCCTCGTCGAGGCTGATGCCGATGTAGGGATAGCTCTTGTCGTCGCGCAGCTTCACGTTGAAGGGCGGACGGTGCGTGGTGATGAGGTTGCCCTCGAGGATCAGCGCCTCCTGCTCGCTGTTCACCACGAGCGCTTCCAGTCGCCCGGCGCGCGACACCATCTCCACGATGCGCGGGTGCAGCCCGGCCTTGGGCCCGGGCCGCCCCTCCCCCGCCCCATCGGGCCCGCGCACCGGAGCCTCGAAGTACGAGAACACCCGCTTGCGCAGCGACTTCGCCTTGCCCACGTACATCACGCGGTCGTCGGCGTCGCGGAACAGGTACACGCCCGGCGCGTCGGGGAGCGCGGCGAGCTGATCGCGTAGCGGCTCCGTGCCCATGCGCCCGAGTATATGAGCGCATCAGGGCGTGGCGCGATCCCACGGGCCATGCGCCGGCGGCCCGCGAAGCCCATCAGGCGAGCAGCTCGCCCGCCCTCACCAGCACCACGCCCGAACCCCCGCCCATGAGCGCCGCGCCCTGCCCGGCGAGCGCCATCACCCGGGCAACGTAGGCCTGCGTCTCGGCGTAGGGAGGGATGCCGCCGTACCTCCGCACGGCTCCCCCGCCGGCGTTGTATGCCGCGAGCGCCAGCGGCACCGATCCGAACTCGCGGATGCCGCTGGCGATGAGCCGGGCCGAGCCCGGTATCGCCTGCGCCGGGTCGAATGGATCGCGCACGCCCATTCCGCGGGCCGTGCCGGGCATGAACTGGGCGATGCCCTGCGCGCCCGCACTGCTCACCGCACCCGGGTCGAAGTCGCTCTCGGCCTTCAGCACGGCCGCGAGAAGTGCCGGGGAGATCGCCGCCGCCGTGGCCGAGCGCATCACGAGATCGCGGTAGCGCGCGGGCACCCACGCCTGCAGCCCGCCCGACTGCGCACTGGCGGGCAGCGTGGCGCCGGGCTGGCCGGCACCACAGCCCGGCAGGTATCCCCAATGCCACTCCTCCCACGAGTAGCGCTGGATGAAGCCGAAGGCACGGGCGTTTCGCACCAGCCACGCGTACACGCCGCCGCTCACCACCAGGTCGAGCTCGGTGGAATTGCGGTGGCGGCTCCGCCCCGGCGGGGCCACCCACTTGGGATCGGGATGGCGCGTGAAGAGCACGGCCTGCTCGGCATCCGACCGGAACGCGCTGGTGACCACCAGGTCCATGCCCGCGGCGCGGATGGCGCGATCCATCTGGTCGAAGGCGGCCGCCACGGCCGGACACATCGGCTTGCCGTCGCGGTACACCAGCGGCCCGCTGTAGCCGCCCCCCGTGGCCCACCCCACCGGACCATCATCCGGCATGCCCGCCACCGCGGCCACCCCCGCGCGCGCGGTGGCCGTGACCGAGGTGCCGAGCGGGCCGGGGCGCCGCACGCGTACCTCGACCTCCATGGGGATGCGCGCCTGCCCCACGAGCTGCACCCGGTCCACCCGCGCGCCGGACCCCTCGGCCGAGTGGGACGCCGCCCGCCGCGCAGCATCGCGAAGCCGGGTGCGGAGGTCCCACGGGTCGAGCAACGCCGAGGGGATGGCGTCGAGCAGCGCGCGACCCGCCGAGAGGGCGGCGAGGTCCGCCGCCAGGCGCGCCCCGCCCGACGCCACCCGGAGCGCGCCCAGCGCGCCCAGGCCCAGCACCACGGCCACCGCGATGGCCGCGAGCGCAAGCACCACGGGCATGGCCTGCCCGCGCTGCGACCTCACGGCACCTGCACCGCGGCGCGAACGCGCACGGGTTCGCCGCGCGTGCCGAGGGCTGCCAGCGCAGGCGGGCGGGCCGACCCCGTGACCGTGACCACCTGCCCCGCGGCACCGGTGGCACGCATGGCCCGCGCGCGGGCCTGGTCCTGGGCCTCGGACGCCGCGGCCAGCACGGACACCATGTGCACGGCCAGCAGCGCCAGCGCCACCAGCAGCGGCAGCAGGGCGATCACCTCGAGCGCCGCCTGGCCCGCCTGGCCAGTCTGGCCCGCCCGGGTCCCAACGACCGCCCGGCGCGCACGCTCCGGCCGCACCGCCCGGCATCTCACCCCGGCACCTCGGCCTCGGCCGACACCGCCGGCGCCGGCACCCAGGGCACGATCATCGGCACCCGTACCCGCACCGACACGTGCTCGCGACCCGCGCGATCGGCCCGCGTGCGCACCACCGACCCGCGGGCGAGGTGGCCCCCCAGCATGCGGCGCGCTGCTGCTCCGGCCGGGGCGTCCACCGCCTCGGCGCGCGCTCCGGCCCGGGCGGCCTCGCGCGCTGCGCCCCACGCATGCGCGGCCAGACCCACCTGCACCAGCATCACGGCCGCCAGCGCGATGAGCGGCAGCAGCGCGACGAGCTCCACCGACGACTGCCCCGACTGCGACCGCGGCCGCAGTCGCAGTCGCGCGACGTCATCGCCCCCGCTCCCCGCGCGCCATCGGCAACCACACGACCCCGGACCCCTCATGCATCCGACGCTAGGTCCGCCCTGCGCGCACGGGGCGCGCGCGGCGTCACGATTCAGCGACGCATGCGTGCCGCGGCTAGAGCCGCCTGCTGTCGCGGATGATCCACCAGATCAGCAGCCCGAGCGCGGCGAGGAGCGCGATGTACCCGAACGGCGTGATGCGGTCGGCCAGCAGCGGGTAGCCGGCGATGAGCATGAAGGCGATGCCCAGCGCGGCCACAACCACCACCACCCGCTGCCAGGGCTTCATCACGAGCCAGGCGAGGGGGTTCCTGCGGAAGTACCCCACGCCCGCCGCGAGGATGGCGATCACGAAGAGCACCGAGATGATCTGCGAGATCGTGCCGAGCGCCACGGTGAAGGCGCGCTCCCACCACACCACGAGCGCGGCGAGGCCGAAGATGATCACCGCATTGCGAAGCGCGACGGGCATGGGGCGAGGATACCGCTGCGCTCGGCTCTACAGTGCAGCCATGCCCCGCCCCTCGCCCGACGCCATCACCGTGCTGCGATCCTCCGATTCCCCGGGCTACCTCGACCTGCGCCTGGGCGACGCTGACGGCCCGCAGATGGCCACGGCGTTCCGCACCGCCGGACCGGGCGCGGCCACCATCGGCGATGGCGAGCTGGTGATCGGCGCGCCGCACCCGGCCGATGCCGGCAGCCGACGGCACGTCATCGGCCCCGATGGCGGGCACCGGGGGTACATCGAGTACCGGTCGCATCTCTCCCCCGTGCGATGCGTCACCGCCCTTGTGGGTGACGACGGCGTGCGCGCCTGGACCCGCGAACGCTCGGTGATCGGCGCGCTCGTGCACCGCCTGCGACCGATGTCCACCATGCCCGACACCGCCGTGATGATCGGCCAGGACGAGGCCGGGGAGGTCACCGCCGTGCCGGGCGGCTACCGCCTGCGGTGGCATGGGGCCACCCGGCTCGACCTCAGGGACTCGGCGCTGCTGGCGCTGGCCCTGGGGATTCCCCGCTAGCCCGCGCCACGAAGGCGGGGCAGCGCATCACCGGCACGGCCGGGTAGCGCGGCATGCGCGGCTCCTCGCACATGCTGAACACCGACCGGCGCGTGGGCACCAGACGCTGGAAGGCGCACCGGTCGCACAGCCCCGCGGGCATGCGACGCGGGGACGTGCTCACGGCGCGGGCGCCCCCGCGCGCAGCGCGTCGGCCAGGCCGATGAGCGGCAGGTCGCCGTCGAGGTCGCCGTGGCGCGCGCGCACCGACGCCGTGCGCGTCTCCACCTCGCGGTCGCCCACGATGAGCAGGTAGGGCACCTTGCCCAGCTCGCCCTCGCGGATGCGCTTGCCCATGCTCTCGCCCCGGGCGTCGACCTCGGCGCGCAGGCCCGACCCCTTGAGGGTGGCGCACACCTCGTCGGCGTACGCCGCATGGCGGTCGCTCACCGGGATCACCCGCACCTGCTCGGGGGCGATCCAGAACGGCAGGTCGCCGCCGGTGTCCTCGAGCAGGATGCCCAGGAAGCGCTCGAGCGACCCCGTGATGGCGCGGTGGATGATCACCGGCCGCTCCTCGGTGTCATCCGCCGTGGTGTAGGCGAGCCCGAAGCGCTCGGGCATGTAGAAGTCGAGCTGGCAGGTGCCCAGCTGCCACGAGCGACCCATGGTGGCGGTCACCTGGATGTCGATCTTCGGGCCGTAGAAGGCGCCGTCGCCCTCCTTGATGCCGTACTCGCGGTCGCCCAGCGCCTGGCGCAGGGCGTCCTCGGCCTGGTCCCACATCTCGGGGGTGCCGGTGGCCTTCTCGGGCCGCGTGGACAGGAACATCGCGACGTCCTGGAACCCGAAGCGCGCGTAGAAGCGCTCCGTGAGGTCGAGGATCGACCGCACCTCGGACTGGATCTGGTCCATGCGGCAGAACACGTGGGCGTCGTCCTGCGTGAAGGCGCGCACGCGGAAGAGACCGTGCAGCACG
>CAIYRJ010000037.1 GCA_903928615.1 uncultured Actinomycetes bacterium
TGACCATGTCGAGGGCGTCCCAGTTGCCGCGGAAGTCGGGGATGAGCACCTCCACCCGCGCATCGGGGAGCCGGTCGCGCAGCGCGCGGATCACTGCGGCGAAGTGCGCCGCGCCGCCATCGGGCTGGTCGTCGCGGGCCACGGCGGTGACCACCACGTAGCGCAGGCCCATCGCCGCGGCCGCGTCGGCGAGCCGCGCGGGCTCACCCGGATCGGGCGGCAGCATGGGCTTGCCCGAGGTGACGTCGCAGAACCGGCAGCCGCGCGTGCACGTCTCGCCGGCGATCATGAACGTGGCCGTGCCGCGCGTCCAGCAGCGCTGGATGTTCGGGCACGAGGCCTCCTCGCACACCGTGACGAGGCTCTCCTGGCGCATGAGCGACTTGAGCTGCACGTAGCCCGGGCCGAACGAGCCCTTCTCCACCACCCAGCGCGGCAGCCGGCCGCCCTCCACCAGCTGGCGCAGCTCGTCGGGGGTCACGTCCACGGGGTCGAGTGCGTCGAGAGGGCCCTCTCCCACGAGCACCCCGCCGAGGATCACATCGGGCACCGCGCCGCGCGCCCTCGCCTCGACCACGCGGGCCACGAGGGCCTCGTCAGCCGGCGCGTCCACGCGGAAGGCCCGCTGCCTGCCCGTCGCCCCGTGCGCATCTGCCATCACCCCTCGCAGGCTAGCCCAGCGGGAGAGGTCCGGAGGCCCATCGGGTAGCGTCCCTGCCCATGGTCCTGTCCGACCGCACAATCCGCGAGCAGATCGCCGCCGGACGCCTGGTGATCGACCCCTTCGACGACACCCTGGTGCAGCCGTCGTCCATCGACCTGCGCGTGTCGCACGAGTTCCGGGTGTTCCACAACAACCGGCAGCCCTACATCGACCCGCGCGAGCCCGAGGCCGACCTCACCGAACTCGTGCGCGTGAACGACGGCGAGCCGTTCATCCTGCACCCCGGCGAGTTCGTGCTGGGATCCACGCTCGAGCGCGTGGGCATCCCCGACGACCTCGTGGCACGCCTCGAGGGAAAGTCGAGCCTTGGCCGCCTGGGCCTGCTCATCCACTCGACTGCTGGCTACATCGACCCCGGCTTCGACGGGCAGATCACCCTCGAGTTCTCGAACGTGGCGAGCCTGCCCATCGCGATCCACGCGGGCATGCGCATCGGGCAGATCTCGTTCCTGCAGATGACCACCCCGGTGGACACGCCGTACAGCGGCAAGTACCAGGGCCAGTCCGGCCCCACGTCGAGCCGCTCGCACCGCGACTTCGTGGTCGACAACTAGGCCCACGCCGCCGGGACGCACCCCGCCTGGCGCCGTTGCAGGCGCGAGCGCCGGCGGTGCGGGTCAGTACCTGCGGCGCAGGGTCCGCGTGCTGTAGCGGCGATCGGCCGCCAGGCCGCCGACGATCGCGGCGAGCAGCGACCCCGCGGCGATGAGCAGCGACGCGCCATCGGAGCCCGGCGCGTACTCGGGATCATTGGGGCCGCCGAAGGCCGCGACGATGGCCAGGACGATCCAGATGAGGGCCCAGAGCAGCCAGCCGAACACCCACGCGCCGAGGGCGTTGATGACGCGGTGGTCGAGCGTGCGCACGCCCGAGAGGAAGCCGCCCACGAGGAACGCGACGATGATCGCCAGGGCGCGCGCCCACACGGGGGCGCCCGCCGACGCGGCGAGGCCGATCGTCCCGATCAGGCCACCCCATCCGACCGCCATGGGCTCCAGAGCTATGCCCCCACCCCCCACCAGATCGCCGTCATGGCCCCCCATGCTAACGTCGGATCGATCGGTCCCCCGCCCGGGGACCGCTGACCATGAGGTAATCCCATGCCATTCGGCATCGGCCCGCTCGAGCTCATCATCATCCTGGCCATCATCCTGCTGGCCTTCGGCGCCAAGCGCCTCCCGGAGATCGGCAAGAGCCTCGGCAGCGGGATGCGCGAGTTCAAGAAGGGCGTCACGGGCGACAAGAGCGCCGACGAGCAGGTGACGGCCGCCCAGGCGTCCGACCCGGCGCTTCCCCAGAAGACCGACGAGACCACTCCCGCCGGCTCCTAGCGGGCGACCCACCGCCCTCATCCGGGCGGAGTGGATCGTCCCCGTCGAGGGCCCCGTGGTGCGGGGCGGGGGAATCCTCCTGCGCGGAGGCGTCATCGAGGCGCTGGGGCGCGAGCGCGACCTCCCCCCCTGCGACGACGTGCCCGTCACCGACCTGGGCGACGCGGTGCTCATCCCGGGGCTCGTCGACGCCCACTGCCACCTCGAGTGGGGCCTCATGGGAGGGCTGGTACCCGATGCGCGCTTCGGCGACTGGCTCGGCGCCTTCGTGCACCGCACGGCCGAGGTGACCCCCGCCGACCGCGAGGCGGCCGCCCGCTACGCGGCCCTCGTGGCGCTGCGGAACGGCACGACCACCCTCGCCGACTCCGGCCCCAGCGGATTCGGCGTGCGCGCCGCGAGCGAGGCCGGGCTGAGGGCGATCGTGCACATGGAGGTATTCGGGCGCGACTCCGGGTCGGACGCGCGCGAGAAGGTGGTGCGCCATGGCGAGGCCCTGCTGGCGGCGCGGGATGCCGCCGGTCCGAGGGTGCGCGTGGGCGTGTCCCCGCACTCCCCGTACACGGTCGGGCCCGAGCTGTGGGCGGAGGTGCTGGCCGATCCCATCCTCGGCGACGGATCGGTGGCCGCACACGTGGCCGAGTCACCGGACGAGGTGATGCTGCTGGACGACGGCGTGGGGCCGCTCGTGGAGTCGATCCGGTCCCTCGGGCGCGATCCCGCGCGTTGGCCGGGGGGCGGTCCGGGCGTCATCTCGCGGCTGGAGGCCGCGGGGGCCCTCACTCCGGGGCTCATCGCCGCCCACTGCGTGCAGGTGGACGAGGGCGACGCCGCGATCCTGGCCGCGCACGACGTCCGCATGGCCCACTGCCCGCACTCGAACGTGCGCCTCGAGTGCGGGGACGCGCCCATCGAGATGCTCGACGCCCTCGGGGTGACGATCGGGCTGGGCACGGACAGCCCGGCGAGTGCGGGGGCGTACGACCTGCGCGACGAGGCGAGGTGGGCCGCAGAGGCCGCGGCGCGCCGCGGGACGCGGCCGGTGGCGTCGGACATGCTCGCGATGGCCACCATCGGATCGGCCCGCGTGCTCGGCATGGACGCCGAGGTGGGCTCGCTGGTGCCCGGCAAGCGCGCCGACATCGTGGCGATCAGGCCATTCGAGGGGGCGCCGCTCGAGGCGGACCCATCGCTGGTGGTGCTCGACCCGCGCTCGCGCGTGGTGGCCGCGTGGGTGGACGGCGAGCAGGTGCTCGGACCCGAGGGGCCGATGCTCACCGACTCCCCCGCGATCGTGGCCGACGCCACCAAGGCCCGCGATCGGATCATGTAGCGTCGCGCCGTGCTCTTCGACGGAAAGCATCAGAAGACCCTCACCAAGGTCATCGCGATCGTCGCGATCGTCGCGTTCCTCGGCTTCGGCCTGGTCGCCGGCTTCCTGGCCGTCGGCGGAGGCGGATGCGGCACCACCGACCCCCTCCAGCAGGCCGTGAGTGACGCGCAGACCAGCGTGCAGCAGGGCACGGCGGCCGTGGCCGATGCGAAGAAGGCCCTGAAGCAGTCGCCGCGCAACGCCCAGGCGAAGCAGGACCTCGCGCAGGCGCAGAGCGACCTCGGCCAGGCGCAGATCACGCTCGCGCAGGCCAAGCTGGCCATCAACCGCCAGGACCCGGAGGCGCTCAGCAGCGCGCTCGCCGCGGCGAAGAGCGCCCCCGGCAACCTCGACGTGGTCCTGGGCCTCGTGACCGTGGCCACCACGCAGAACAACCCGGCGGCGGCACTGCCGGCGCTGCAGGTGTACACGTCGCGCAACCCCAAGGACTCCCAGGCATTCGCCTACTGGGGGCAGGTGGCCGAGCAGGCGGGGCAGCGCAACCAGGCGATCCTCGCCTACCAGCGCTTCCTGCAGCTCGCACCCGACGACACGCTGGCGCCGGATATCCGCAACCGACTCGCCGAGCTCGCCAAGCCGGTCACCACCGGCTGAACCCCTTCCCCCTGAGCCCGGCCCGGTGCTAGCGTGCCGCCGGGCCGTTAGCTCAGCTGGCAGAGCAGGGGACTCTTAATCCCAAGGTCGCAGGTTCGATCCCTGCACGGCCCACTCGCAGTGCCCCGGGGAGCCGCCATCGCGCGGCTCTCGCCGTCTCCGGGCTTTTTCCTGCTCCCTGCGGCAATGCGCGGTAACGCTCCTGCCCGCTACGAGCGAATTTCGCCATTCATCCTGCCCCCCATCCGGCTAGGGTGGCCGTCCGCTTCTTCACGGGTCCGTGTGCATCTGGTCGTCCGTCCCCCGGTCGGCCCCGGGCCAACACCGCGACAGGGAGAAACCCCTGCTGCATCGCATCGCCATCGCCGCTGCCTCGCTCGCCCTCGCCGGGGGCGTGGTGGCTGGCGGCGCCATGGCGGCGATGCCCGAGGGCATGCCCTCCGCGCCGGTG
Source organism: uncultured Actinomycetes bacterium (assembly GCA_903928615.1). Classification (GTDB taxonomy): domain Bacteria; phylum Actinomycetota; class Thermoleophilia; order Miltoncostaeales; family Miltoncostaeaceae; genus SYFI01. The sequence continues at coordinate 4,494 of CAIYRJ010000037.1, forward strand.
GCAGCGCCGCCGTCGGGAGCACCGGCCATCGCGCCAGCGCGCCCGGTGGCGACGACCGGCGGCCCGTCGGCCGCCGCGCTGGCGATCCCCGCGGTGCTGCCCACCCGCACCACCGAGGCATCGGCGTACAGCGCCTGGGACGAGGGCAACTTCTGCCCCGGCCTGCCGCAGACGAAGATGATGGACCTCACCGTGGGCAGTGACCTGGTGCCCTGCGGCGCCTACGTGCGCATCTGCCTGATCAACGGCAAGCGGTGCGTCGTGGCCCGACGCACCGACTGGGGACCGGGGCTCACCGCGAAGCGCCGGCTCGACATGAACCTCGGCGTGGTGAGGGCGCTCGGCTACAAGTCGCTCCACCACTGGGGTGCGCGCATGGTGCGGTGGGAGCCGGTCGCGAACCCCGCCCGCACGGTGGCATCCACCCCCGGGCGCTAATCCCAATAGATCTCCGGGTATTTAAAAGTCTGAATACTTGACTTCTTTCTGGTCTTTCCCCTAGGGTGCCGCCTCCGTGCCAATGACGGCACGAACGCACGCACCGTCGCGAGGAGAGAACAGGGTGAGCACGATCGGTTGGCGCGACCGCCTGCAGGGGCAGATGGACCCCGAGCTGGCGGAGGAGATCGAGGTCTTCGAGAACCAGGTCGAGCTGCGCAAGGACGGCCGCGTGGACGAGCGCGTGTTCGCCGAGACGCGACTCCGCCGTGGCGTCTACGGACAGCGCTACGACAACGGCCAGCGCCACGACGGCGTGGAGCACCGCCGGCTGGAGTTCCCCTCCGGTGACCTGACCAAGGGCCCCGAGACGCTCTGGGACGCCCCGGGCATGCTGCGCATCAAGGTTCCGTGGGGCGGACTCACCCCGCTGCAGATCGACGTGCTCGCCGAGCTGGCCGAGGAGTACTCGGACCACGTGCTGCACGTGACCACCCGCCAGGACATCCAGCTGCACTACGTGCACATCGAGGACATGCCCACCGTGATGCGCCGCCTCGCCGCCGTGGGCATGACCACGCGCGAGGCCTGCGGCAACGGCGTGCGCAACCTCACGGCCTGCCCGCTCTCGGGCGTGTGCCGCACCGAGGCCTTCGACGTGACCCCGCACTCCGAGGCCCTCTTCCGCTTCCTGCTCGGACACCCCGACTGCCAGGACTTCGGGCGCAAGTTCAAGATCGCCTTCTCGGGCTGCGCCGACGAGGCCTGCGGCCTGGTGATGATGCATGACCTCGGCGCCATCGCGCGCGTGGACGTGGTGGATGGCCAGCCGGTGCAGTCGTTCGACGTCTACGTGGGCGGCGGGCTCGGCACCACGCCCCACCAGGCGAAGCTGCTGGCCGGCCAGGTGCCGCTCGGCGAGCTGCTGCCCACCGTGCAGGCGGTCTCGCGCGTGTTCGCGCGGCTCGGCGAGAAGCAGAACCGCAACCGGGCGCGCATCAAGTTCCTGGTGTCGCAGGTGGGCATCGAGGAGTTCAGCCGCCTGGTGCGCGAGGAGCGCGAGATCCTCCCGTACGACCCGCGCTGGACGGCGCACCTCGAGGACGGCCTGCTGCCGGAGGATCCCGCCCGTGCGCTGGACACAGGGGCCGAGGACGACGGCGCCGACCCGGCCTTCCTCGCCTGGCGTGAGAACAACGTGTACCTGCAGCGCCAGCCCGGCTACGCCGTGGTCACCATCCCGCTGCCCCTGGGCGACATCTCATCCGGGCAGTCACGCCTGCTGGCGGACGTCGCCCGCAGGTTCGTGGGGGACACCGTGCGCACCACCGTGGAGCAGAACATCGTGTTCCGCTGGGTGCGACTGGAGGACCTGCGCGACCTGCACGCGGCGCTCGCGGAGATCGGCATGGCCGACCCGTACGCCGAGACCATCGTGGACGTCACGTCCTGCCCCGGTACCGACACCTGCAAGCTCGGCATCTCGGCCTCGCGGGGCCTTGCCGGCGAGCTGCGCGAGCGCCTCGCGGCGAAGTCGGGCGAGCTCGACGAGGCGGTCAAGGGGCTGCGCATCAAGGTGAGCGGCTGCTTCAACTCATGCGGCCAGCACCACGTGGCCGACATCGGCTTCTTCGGCAACAGCCGCAAGAGCGGCGGCCGGGTGGTGCCCCACTTCCAGGTGGTGCTGGGCGGCCAGTGGCAGGAGAACGCCGGCTCGTACGGCCTGGCCGTGGGGGCGATCCCCAGCAAGCGCATCCCCGAGGTGGTCGACCGCATCACCAACCAGTTCGTGGCCGACCGCCTGCCGGGCGAGTCGTTCCTCGACTGGAGCGGGCGCACCGGCCGCAAGGGCCTTGCCGCGATCATCGAGGACCTCAAGCAGATCCCCGAGTACGAGGACGACCCCGCGCTGTTCAGCGACTGGGGCAACCCGCGCGAGTTCAGCATCGGGGACATCGGCGTGGGCGAGTGCGCCGGCGAGGTGATCTCGTCCACCGACCTCGAGTTGTCGTTCGCCGAGAGCATCGCGTTCGAGGCGCAGGTGGCGCTGGAGGACGGCGACATCGAGCGCGCCGACGACCGCGCGTACCGGTCGATGATCACCGCCGCGCGCGCGCTGGTGCGCACCGAGCTTCCCGACGTGCCCGAGCAGGACGACGTCATCGTGCGCGAGTTCGACACGCGGTTCGTGGAGACCAAGCGCTTCCAGGACCGCTTCGCCCACGGCAAGTTTGCGCGCCCGCTGCTCGAGCGCCACGCGAGCGGCCAGTCGGTGGCCACCGAGGAGCACGCGCGCACCCTGGTGGAGGAGGCCCAGCTGTTCATCGACGCCGCCCACGCCTGCCAGATCCGCATGGCCGGCGCCACCTCGGCCACCCAGTAGCCCGACCGGAACGACAGGAGATACCGCAATGAACCCGCACCGCATCTCGGTGAAGCTGTACCTCGACGACCCGGCCGCGCTGGACGCCGAGGCCGTCGTGCCGCCGTTCCACCGCTACATCCGCGAGGACGCCGTGGGCGGCATCCCGATCGACGTCGCGCGCTACGCCCACGTGGTCAATGGCCCGGGCGTGCTCATCATCGGGCACCAGCTCGACTACGCCATCGACTACGCCGAGGGCCGGGCCGGCATCAGCGTCACGCGCAAGCGCGACCCGGAGGGCACGCTCGTCGAGCAGGTGCGCGACCTCGCCACCGAGGCCGCCCGGCTCTCGCTGCTGCTGCAGGGCGAGGACGGCATCGGCGACGCCGGACGCGTGGGCACGGGCGAGGCACTCGTGACGATCCTCGACCGCTACGAGGCCCCGAACGACGACGAGACCCTCGTGCGCGTGGAGCCCACCCTGCGGGAGGCGTTCGAGCCGCTTTCGGAGTGCGCGGCCGTCGAGGTGACCCGCGTCGGCGGGGCGCGCGAGCCATTCGCCGCGCGCGTGGCCATCACCGCGGCCCGGCCGCTCGAGCGCTGGGCGGAGGGCTCCGCCGCCCTGGCCTGATCCCCGCCGCGCGCGGGGTGCGGCCCCGCGCGCGGTAGCAGGCAGGTTCCGTGAGGTTTGCGCTCACGGGTTCCACGGGAACGCCATCACACTTCCCTCACGGGGGTCTTACAGCGCGATAGAGGTCACCGGGCATGGTCTTAACGGACTGCTCCCACCCCGAGGACCCCACCGTGAAGATCTCCCGAATTGTCACCGCGACCCTTGCCGGGCTCGCCGCGATCCCCGCCGTTGCCTTCGGCCACGGATCGATGTCCGATCCACCGTCGCGCGTCTACCAGTGCTTCTTCACCGCGAAGGATGACCCGCGGTGCGTGGAGGCCTGGACGGCCAACCCGCAGGCGCTCTACGACTGGACCGAGGTGAACATCGGGAACGCCGCGGGACGCCATCGCGAGCTGATCCCCGACGGCAGGCTCTGCAGCGCGGGCCGCGACAAGTACGCCTCGTTCGACCGCGCCGTGGCCTGGCCGGCCACCACGCTGCGCCCGGGCGCGGATGGCAAGTACTCGCTCACCTGGCGCTCCACCGCGCCGCACGCCACCGAGTACTACCGCGTGTACATCACCAAGGCGTCCTACGACCAGGGCCGCGCGCTCACCTGGAATGACCTCGAGCTCGTGCATGACTCGGGCCGCGTGCCCGCCGAGGCCACCACCACGCTCAAGGTGTCGCTGCCCGAGCGCACGGGCCGCCAGGTGCTGTACACGGTGTGGCAGCGCAGCGATTCCCCGGAGGCGTTCTACTCGTGCGCCGACGTTCGTTTCTAGGGCACCGCACCCGACCACGCGGCAGCGGCCCGGGGGCACTGCTCGGTGTCGTGGAGGTGGAACACGTCGTCGACACATGCGCCGAAGACTGATGCGATCCGCAACGCCGTCGTCAGCGACGGGTCGTTGTGGCCCTGTTCGATGGCGACGACGGTCTGCCGGGACACCCCGACGCGACGCGCCAGTTCCGCCTGGGTCATCTGTCCGTGGGCGAAGCGGAGATACCTGATCGAGTTCTCCATCCTGCTTCACCTCCTCACCCCCGGAGTGCCCCTCCCGCGCACTCCTACACAGGCGGCTGTGACTCGTAACACTCCTCTGACATTCCCGAGGTGACCGCAGGTCTGCCCCTTGCGGGGTGGTTGTGCACGAGAGACGGGGCTTTTCTGCGGTTGCGGGGCAGACGTGTGGTCGGCGACGGCTGCCCCCGATGGTTGAGAACCGACACCCCCGACCCACCCCACTTCGTGGGCCGACGGGTCGAATGTCCCCGACAGCAGGTCACCTGTGTACGACATGGGGCTACCTCCATCCCCCCAATGGCCCAGTCCCCGACCCTCA
>CAIYRJ010000038.1 GCA_903928615.1 uncultured Actinomycetes bacterium
GGAAGGCTCGCACCGCCGCCCACGCCACGCCGGCGATGAGGCAGCCCAGCAGGGCGAGGCCCACGAGGCCCAGGCCCGAGCCGATCTCGAGCACGAGGTTGTGCGGCTGGCGCACGTTGAGGCGGTCCTCGCCGCTCACTCGCTCGCGCAGGTGCACCAACGGGAAGGTGCCCGCGCCCTCGCCGAGCAGGGCGTTACCACGCACCGAGCGCGCGGCCTCGCCCCACCAGTCGAGGCGCTGGTTGGTGTCAAGGCTGCCGAGGCGGCCGGGGGTGTTGGCCAGCCCGCCCGAGGTGCCCGTTACCTCCGCGGTGCGCGCCGACACCCAGGTGCCCACCTCGCGCGGCTTGGCCAGCGCATAGGCCCCGGCCACGGTGACCAGCGCGAGCGCCACCACCACGGCGCCGATGCCCACGCGCCGGCGCGTGAGCCGTCCGCCGCCCATGAGCCGGCGGATGCCCCACGCCACGCCGGCAGCGATGAGCATGCCCACCGCGATGCGCCACAGCAGCCCCAGCCCGGCGTCGCTGCGATCGGCGGCGATGAGGGCGTCGTCGGTGAGCTCATCGGTGGTGAGGCCGAACCACACCGGCAGGATCGCCCCGATGATGCCGCCCACCACGGCCGAGCCCTGGCGCACGCGACCGGGCATGAGGCCGATCACGATCACCAGCACCGCGATGAATGCCAGAAGGCCGCTGCGCGAGTAGGTGAGCACCAGCACGGTCACCACCACCGCCAGCGCGGCCGCACCCCCCATGAGGTCGCGCTCATCGGCGCGTGCACGCGACGCCCACCAGAGGGTGCCCGGCACGGCGATCACCGCCACGAGCGCGAGGGCATTCCAGTAGCCCACCGGCGCCTGAAGCCGCGAGGGCTCGAAGTCGCTGCCGAACACCGTGGGCAGGCAGCGCGCGAGCAGTGCCCAGATGATTACTGGCGCGGCCGCGATGGCCAGGCCCACGGCGAAGCGCTCGGGCGCCTTCGGCACGAGCGATGCCAGCGCGATGCCGATGACCAGCGCGAGCGTGGCCAGCGCGATGCGGTTGGCCTCGGTCCACGAGAGGTCGCCGGCCAGCGACCAGGCGATCGAGATGCCGGCCCACAGCGCCAGGCCCCCCAGCCCGCCGATGGCCAGCAGCGCGGGGCCTGAGCGGGGCGCGGCGCGGTCGCGGGCGCGCATGAGCGCCCACGCGGCAAACGGCGCGGCGATGAGGGTGGCGAGCATGGCGGCGGTGGCCCCGCGCGTGGCGAGCCCGTCGCCCAGGTCGATGCCGCCGCTCAGCGCGGCAAGCACGGCCCAGGCCGCCAGCAGCAGCCCGCCGGCGATCATCGCGCCACGTGCGCGTGCGACCGCGCCGGTCAGCGTGGGGCCCCCGGACCGGCTACGCTCGCCTGCGTGTCTGCCGCCCTCATCCGCCGCAGCGTAGCCGTGTCGTTCGTCGTCGCGCTTCTCCTGGGCGTGTTCGCGATGCCCGCGTTCGCGGGGGGACGCCAGGTGCTCGCCGACTACGAGGACAACGGCCAGATCGACGGCTGCTACACGCTGGCCGACTACGAAGAGGCGCTCAAGCTGATCCGGCCCGACCAGCAGCAGTACGGAGCGGCCGTCGACGTCATCCGCCAGGCCGAGCTCACCAACATCCGGCGCCCGGGCCAGGCCTGCGGGGCCACCTCGGCGTCGGGGTCGTCCAGTGACGTCCCCGGCAGCGAGACCACCGCATCGGGCGCCAGCGGATCCGACACGGACTCGGGCGAGACCATCGCCGACGACGAGGGCGGCCTGAGCGCCGTGGCCATCGCGATCATCGTCGCGGTGGGCCTGGCGATCATCGGCTTCGTGATCTACCTCATCGCCTCGCGCCGCGGCGGGGGATCCGGCGGTGACGGGAGCGAGGGCGGCGACGCGGGCAGCGGTGACGCGGACGCCGGCAGCGGCAGCGCATGAGGAAGGTCATCAAGGACCTCATCCTGCCGGTGGCGGTGGCGGTGACGCTCGCCTTCGTGATCCAGGCGTCGATCGCGAAGCCCTATGAGATCCCCACCAACTCCATGTACCCGGCCATCCAGGGCGCCAACTCCACCGGCGACCGCGCGCCCGACCGGGTCATCGCCAACCGGGTCATCTACAAGCTGCGCGATATCTCGCGCGGCGACGTGGTGGTGTTCGACCCCACCCCGGGCGCGCGCGCCGCGTGCAGCGAGCCCGGCGACGTGCCGTTCGTCAAGCGCGTGGTGGGCCTTCCCGGCGACACCGTCACGGTGAAGAAGGAGACCATCTCGCAGTCGAACCCCGAGCCGGCACTGCGCCCCGGCGGGGAGCTCGCGGTGCGTCGGGTGGCCGAGCCCAACAGCTATGGCCCCGACGGCGTGCGCGACGAGCCGCTCGGCGAGGGCGACGTCACCTACGTCACTTACGTGACGGCGCCCGGCGAGACCAAGGCCCGTCCGCTGGTGGTGGACGGCTCGATCACCCCCGACTACGAGGCCGACTTCCCCACCGTGCCGCCCGACCAGGTGCTGGTGCTGGGCGACAACCGCCCGGGCTCATGCGACGCCCACATCTGGCTCGAGCGCGGCGCGGAGTTCACCCCGCAGTCCAACGTGATCGGCCAGGCCGAGATGATCTACTGGCCCATCCAGCGGGTGCGCTTCCTGAGCTAGCCCCGGGCCCCGGGATCGCGACGCCCGCCCCCGCCTCAGCGCAGCATCATCTTCTCGTAGAGCGTCTGGCCGCGGACGGTGTCGTTCACCCCGCCCACGTGGATGTCCAGCTCCATGTCGGCGGTGAAGTCGTAGTACCAGGGGTGCTCGCCGGCGTGCAGCAGGCGGTGGCGCCACGAGGCGTGCTGGTCGCCCATGTCGAGCGACTCGATGAGCCGCGGGTTGCTCACGCTCATGCGGAAGTGCCCATCGCCATGGGCCCAGGTCCACTCGAGCGAGGTGGGGTAGGGCTGGTGCTCGGGCGCCGGGCCGGGCACGTCGCCCGAGGTGACCAGGCGCAGCGGCAGCCAGTCGTCGGTGAGCAGCCGCTCGCTGGTGGCGAGCATCACGGTGGGAAGGTGGATCTGGCCCGCGCCGAAGATGCCGCGCGACGTGAGGCGCGCATACACCACGGTGTAGTCGCCGATGTGCGCGCGCCCCCAGTACCAGTGGTCGAGCCCGGCGTTCATCTGGCGGTTGCCCCAGTTGTGGTCGTGGTACGCCGCGCCGGTCACCTGCCGGGGCGCCCCGCCGTCCAAAAGCAACGTGCCTGACACCGTGCCGGAAGGCACCGGCACCACCCACGCCAGGAAGTGCTTCTTCGCGTGGTCGAAGAAGTTGACCCCCGCGCCGGGGCGCCACGAGGGGCAGCCGCGCTTGATCACCAGGTCGGCCTGCACCTACTCGCC
>CAIYRJ010000039.1 GCA_903928615.1 uncultured Actinomycetes bacterium
CCGCCGAGGTGGAGGACATCCTTCGCAGCGCGCAGCCGATCGTGTCGCTCGAGAAGCCCGTGGGCGAGGACGAGGAGTCGGAGTTCGGACGGTTCCTGGCCGACGAGACGAGCATCGCCCCGGAGGTCGCGGCGGAGCAGGCGCTTCGCGACGAGGCCCTTAGGGACGTCCTCGACCAGCTCTCGTACCGTGAGCGCCGGGTGCTCGAGCTGCGCTACGGGCTGGGCGGCGAGAAGCCCCGCACGCTCGACGAGCTCGGCCGCATGTTCAACGTCACCCGCGAGCGCATCCGGCAGGTGGAGCACCAGTCGCTGCAGAAGCTCGCGAGCATGGCGGAGGCCAACCGCCTCGGATGACCACGGCGCTCCCCGGCGCCCCGCCTGCTAGTTGAGCAGCGGGTCGTCGGGGGCAGACGCCATCAGCCGGTATGAGCCCCCCACCCGCCCCAGCACGGTGCTCCACAGCGCCGAGGGGTCATCGGTGAACACATCCGCGGGGAGCGGCTCCGCATCGATCCAGGCGTCCTGCCGGATCTCCGACTCGAGCTGGCCACCGCCCCACCCCGCGTAGCCGCCGAACGCCCTCGCGCGCGCCATGTCCGGCGCGCGCCCCTCCTCGACGGAATCGGGGTCGAGGATTCCCACCGACCCGAACATGATCCCCCCGGCGGCGGAGGGGTCGGCGAACTCGGCGAGCACGATCACGGTGCCCGGCTGCACGGGCCCGCCGCGGAACACCGGCGTCCCCTCCGTGACCACCGACGCCAGAGGCTCCGGAAGTGCCTCGGCCGCGGCGACCTCCATCGGCTGGTTGAGCACGATCCCGAGTGCCCCCTCGTCGGCGTGCTCGAGCACGAGCACCACCGCCCGGCGGAAGTTCGGGTCGTCGTCGAGGTGAGGGGCCGCCACCAGCAGGCGCCCTCGCCTGAATCGCGGTGGGCTCACCGCGCGCGCCGGTGCGTCAGTGCGCCATGCGGCGGCGACGGCCCTGGACCGTGTTCCAGATGCCGCCGGCGATGATGATGACGACGCCGACGATCAGGAGTGCCCAGAAGACGCTGTAGTGCCCCCACAGCGAGCGGCCCATGTCGTGCACAGCGAACCCGAGCTGGAACCAGACCAGCCCGAACACGATGAGCAGGGCGCCGAGCGTGAACGGCCAGACCTGCGGGAGGCCCTCGTCGTCCTTCTGCTCAGCCATGCTGCTCCTCCGGATCGGTTTGCCGACGCGACGGCGGGAGGCTACCACCCCTCACGGCGGCGGACCTCCGTGCGGAGGGGCGAAATGCCCGCCTACGCGGGCGGATCGTCCCCTGAGGAGATCGCGCGCGCGGCGCGGCGCTCGCGGGCGTCGACGGCGAAGCGCCCGCCGGCGGAGCGATACAGGCGCGCCGGGCGACCCCGCCCCTCGGCACGCACCTCCCCGGACTCCTCCACCACGCCGGCCCTGAGGACATCCCGGCGGAAGTTCCTGGCGTCGAGCGCCCGGCCGAGCAGCACCTCGTACACCGCCTGCATCTCCCCGAGGGTGAAGAGGTCGGGCAGGAGGTTGACGGCCACCGGGGCATAGGCGGTCTTCGCGCGCAGGCGCTGCAGCCCATAGGCCACCACGGCCTCCTGCCCCTCGGCCAGCGTGGGGAGGTCGTCGTGGGCGAACCAGCGCACCTCCACCACCTCTGCTCCCGGGCCGATCGGATGTCGGCCTGCGTCGATGAGCGCCAGGTATGCGACCGCGACCTCCTCACCGGCCCGGTCGAACGTGTAGAGCTGCTCCATGGCGATGCCCCGCACGCCCGACATCTGCTCGAGCGCCCCGGCAGCGGCGTCGTCGAGGGACCGGGCCTCGGGAGGGCCCGCCGCGGGCAACGACCAGGTGCCCCCGCCGACGCGACCGAGCAGCACCTCGAGCCCCCCATCGCGCACCGTGAAGACGGCGACCTCCACGCGCACCCTCACGCGTCCCGTGCCTCCCGCTCGACCATGCCCTGCAGCCCCAGCAGGTTGTTGTCCAGCCAGTTGAAGGCCGTCCAGCGGGTGAGCGCCTCGGGCGTGCGCAGGGCCTCGTCGGGAGGCCAGGCCTCATCCACGGCGCGCTGAAGGGCATCGAGGTCGCCCGGGGCCCACGCATGGGCCTCGCGAGCCGCCTGGCCCATGGCCTTCTGCGCGCGCCGCCCGAGATCCAGCGATTCACCGGGGTCGTCCACCGGGCCGAAGTGGCTCACGTACATGCGCCCGGGGTCGAGCCCCTCCAGCAGGTCGAGGCTCGCCAAGCCGGCATCCACGTCGTACTCCGGCGGCGGGATCGTCGGGTACATCTCCCCTCCACCCATCTGCACCCCCACGGCATCGCCGGCGAACAGGATGCCCTCGGACTCCTCCAGCAGGGCCATGTGATGGCGCGCATGACCCGGCGCCCACACGGCGCGCAGCGAACGCCCCGCCCCGAGGGGGATCACCTGGCCATCGGCGGCCTCGATGATGCGATCCTCAGGGATGGGCTCCAGGCCGCCGATCGCGGGTGACAACCGCCCGAACAGCGCATGGGTGCCGGCCACGAGGCGGGATGGGTCGACCAGATGACGGGCCCCACGCGGGTGCACCACCACGGTCGCCTTCGGGAATGCCCTCGCGAGGTCGCCCGCAGCACCGCAGTGGTCGAGGTGCACGTGCGTGAGCACGAGCCATGCGAGGTCGTCCGGGCCAAGCCCGGCGTCGCGCAGCGCGGCATGCACGGTGTCCGCGCTGGTCTGCGTGCCGCAGTCGATGAGGGCGGGCTGCTCGGCGCGAATGAGGTGCGCGCCGGTCATCCCGGGCACGCCCGCGAGCATGGTGTCGATTTGCAGGACTTCCCCGGGGTGCAGGTCCATCCCCCCGAGTGTCGCATACCCTTGGCGCATGGCGAATGAGAGAGAGGCCGCATGGGCGGCCGCAGGGGCCGCGTGTGCCCGCCTCGTGACCGATGGCATGCGCGTGGGTCTCGGCACCGGGCGCGCCGCCACGGCGGGCATCCGGGCGCTCGGGGCGCGCATGCGCGACGAGGGCATTTCGGTGGTGGGGGTTCCCACATCAGACGCCAGCGCGCGTGTCGCGGAGGAGGAGGGCATTCCGGTGGGTGACCCCGGCGCGGAGCTCGACCTGGCGTTCGACGGGGCCGACGCCATCGATCCCCTCGGGCTCTGCATCAAGGGCGCCGGGGGTGCCATGGTGCGCGAGAGGGTGCTCGCCGACAGCGCACGGCGCTTCCTCGTGCTCGTCGACGCGCCCAAGATCGTCGCGTCGCTCGACGAGTGGGGAGTCCTCCCCCTCGCCGTCGTGCCATTCGCCGCAGGCACGGTGATGCGCGAGCTGGCCGACCTCGCACCCACGCGACGCCCGGCCGACAGCGACGACGGCATGGCCCTGATCGACCTCGCCGTTCCCGCCGGCGCCGACTGGGTGGAGGTCGCGGCCCGCGCGCGGGCCCTTGCGGGCGTGCTCGACCACGGGCTGTTCCGCGTGGTGCTCTCCGACGTCATCATCGGGCACCCCGACGGAACGGTGACGACCGCCGCGTGAGCGCCCGCGCACGGGCATCCGCGGCAGTGGCGCGCGCGGCGGGCCGGGCATCACGCGCCCTCGGGCGCGGGGGCGGCACCGCAATGCCCGGAAAGGTGCTGCTGCGCCTCGACCCGGGTGCCGTGCGCACCCTCGCCTCGGGCCTGGGTGGCGGGAGCATCCTGGTGTCGGCGACCAACGGGAAGACCACCACGACCCGCCTCGTGTCCGGCGCCATGCGCGCCGACGGCCATGAGGTGGTCACCAACGCGGCGGGGGCCAACCTTCTGAGCGGCGTGGCGGCCGCGCTGGCCGAGGCCGCGCCGCATGCGGGATCCGCGGCGTGCGGCGTGTTCGAGGTGGATGAGGCCGCGCTCCCCGCCGTGGCAGGCGCCATTCGTCCGAGCGCCCTGCTCCTGATGAACCTCTTCCGCGACCAGCTCGATCGCCATGGCGAGCTGGAATCGATCGCCGGAAGGTGGTCGGACATGCTCGGGGGGCTCGATCCCCTCCCCCGCCTGGTGCTGTGCGGTGATGATCCGCTCCTGGCGGCCCTGCCGCCGGCCGGGGCGCCCGTGACCTGGTTCGGCATCGACGACCCGGCTGTCGGCTCGTCATCCCTGTCGCATGCCTCCGACTCCACCACGTGTCGCGCGTGCGGAACCGCGCTTGAGTACGCGCACGCGTGGATCGGCCACATCGGGGACTGGCGCTGCCCGTCCTGCGGGCTGCAGCGGCCCACGCCGGACGTGGCGGTGGTCGATGCGGGGCTGGATGGCGCGCGCGGGTCACGCCCCCTCATCCGCACCCCCGAGGGTGACGTGCAGCTCGCGCTGGCGATCCCCGGCCTGCACAACGTGCTGAACGCCACCGGCGCGCTCGCGGCGGCGATGGCGCTGGGCGTGCCGGCGGCCACGGCTGCCACCGCGATCTCCGCGGTCCCGGCCGCCTTCGGCCGGGCGGAGGCCGTATCCGTGGATGGCCGGCAGTTGGTGATGCTCCTCGCCAAGAACCCGGCCGGCGCGAACGAGAACGTGCGCACCCTCATGCTCGGCGACGGCGAGCATGACCTGCTCGTGGCGCTCAACGACCGCATCGCCGATGGCCGGGATGTCTCGTGGATCTGGGATGTCGACTGGGAGCCACTGCTTCCGCGGGTGCGGCGCCTCACCGCCACCGGGGAGCGCGCCCACGACCTCGCACTGAGGTTCCGGTACGCGGGCCTGCCCGAGGACAGGCTGCACGTGCAGCCGGACCCCGCCGCGGCGCTCGATGCCGCGCTGGCCGCGGTTCCGGTCGGCGGCACCCTGGAGGTGCTGCCCACGTACACGGCGATGCACGAGATCCGGGCAGGTCTGGTGGCACGGGGCGCAGCCGGGGAGTTCTGGGATGCCTCCTGAGATGACCGGCAGCGACATCAGCCCCGCCCGCGGGTTCATCGCCGAGCACGCCCACTACGACGACGATCTCGGCTTCTGGGAGGCCCAGGCCGACCGCCTCGGCGGACCGGTGTGCGACCTCGGGGCCGCCGCCGGACGCGTGACGGTGCGCATCGCCGCGCACGGCCACGAGGTGTGGGCGGTGGACACCGACCCGGAGATGCTCGAGGTGCTGATGGAGCGCGCGGCGGCCGAGGGCGTGGGTGCGCTCGTGCACCCGGTCGTGGGCTCCATGACCGATCCCCTGCCCGTGCACGACGCCGGCCTCGTGGCCGTGCCGATGAACAGCCTGCAGTTGCTGCTCGATCCCGCCGATCGCCTGGCGTGCCTCGTCCATGCCTCCCGCGGCCTGCGCCCGGGTGGGGAGATGATCTTCGACCTGGCGATGCCCCATCTGGAGGTCACCGCGGACCTGCGCGGCTGCACCCTCGACACCGGGCACTCGCTCGATGCGGACAACGGCGACCTGCTGCTGCACACCGCGACCTTCGACGAGGTGGACACCGCGACGGGGGACGTCGCCCTGCGCCTCATGATCGAGCGCATCCGCCCCGATGGATCGCGCGCCACGGTGGAGCGGGGGCATCGCCTGCACCTCTACGACCCCGACGAGATACCGCCACTCGCCGAGGCGGCGGGGCTGCACGTGGTGTGCGTGCACGGGGGCTTCCGCGAAGAGCCGCTGTCCGCCGACTCAGAGCGCCATGTGTGGCGCCTCGCGAAGGAGCCCGCATGAGCGATCCCATGCGCGTGGTGAGGCTCTGCCACCTCTACCCCGCCGAGATGAACATCTACGCCGACCGGGGGAACATCGCCGTGCTCGCGCGCCGGTTGGAGTGGCGCGGCATGCGGCTGGAGGTCACCGGTGCCGGCCTCGGCGATGCCGTCCTGCCCGGTGAGCACGACCTCTACTACCTCGGGGGCGGACAGGACCGGGACCAGGCCCTCGTGGCCGCCGACATGGCGCGCACCAAGGGCGACGCCCTTGTGTCCGCCGTGGAGGATGGCGCGGCGCTCCTCGCGGTGTGCGGCGGCTACCAACTCGCCGGGCGCGGCTACGTGGGGGTGGATGGCTCGTCGATGCCCGGCATCGGGCTGCTGGACGCCGAGACCGTCGCCGGGGACACCCGCCTCATCGGCGACGTGCTCATCGATGCGACCCTCGATGGCGAGACCCGCGAGGTGGCGGGCTTCGAGAACCACGCGGGGCGCACCCACCGCGGGGCCGGCGCGGTGCCCCTCGGCACCGTGGTGGCCGGGTACGGGAATGACGGCCATGACGGCACCGAGGGCGTGGTGCGGCTTCGCGCCATCGGCACGTACCTGCATGGTCCGCTCCTGCCGAAGAACCCGTGGGTGGCGGACACGCTGCTGGCGTGGGCGCTGGCCCACCGCACCGGTGAGGCGGTGACCCTTGCCCCGCTGGACGACGCGCTCGAGGACCGTGCACGCGCGGTGGCCGCAGGCCGTGCGCGCGGCAAGCGCTCGGAGCGGCTCATCGGGCGTCGCGCCCAGGCCCCCGCCGGGTCCTAGCGCCCGGTGGAGCCGAAGCCTCCCTCGCCCCGGCCATCGGACTCGGGGAGGTCCTGCACCTCCACCGCGGCGCCCAATGACACCGGCGCGATCACCAGTTGCGCGATGCGGTCGCCCGCGGCGATGGAGAAGGGCTCGTCCCCGAGGTTGACGAGGATCACCTTCAGCTCACCGCGATAGCCGGCGTCGATCAGGCCCGGGGCGTTGGCCACCGTGAGGCCGTGGCGCAGGGCGTTGCCCGAGCGGGGCACCACGAACCCCGCCATGCCCTCGGGGATCGCCACGGCCCACCCGGTGGCCACGGCAGTGCGGCCCCCGGGGGGAAGCACGGCATCCTCGGCCGCCACGAGGTCGAGGCCGGCGTCACCGGCATGCGCCCGACGCGGCAGCACTGCCGCCGCGCTCAGGCGGCGGAATGGGATGTCAGGCGTTGACGAGACTTGCGATGCGCTCCGCCGCCTCGACGAGGCGGTCGTCGGGGACGGTGAGGCTCATGCGCACGAAGCCCTCGCCACTGGGACCGTAGGCGGAGCCCGGTGAGATGACCACTGCGGCCTCCTCGAGCACCTTCTCCGTGAACGACGCCGAGGTCTCGCCCTCGGGCACCCGTGCCCAGACGTAGATCGCGCCCTTCGGCGGGGTGAGCTCGAGGCCGATGGTGCGCAGGGCATCCACGAGGATGTCCCGGCGGCGGCGGTAGATCTCGCACATTCCCCTGACCGACTCCTGGTCGGAGTCGAGCGCGGCGATGCTGGCCTCCTGCACGGCGTCGAACATCCCGGAGTCGAGGTTGGTCTTGAGCTGCCAGTAGGCCCTCAGCACGTCCGGGTTGCCCACCACGGCGCCGCTCCGCCATCCGGTCATGTTGTAGGTCTTCGACAGCGAGAACACCTCGATGCCGACGTCCTTGGCTCCCGGGGTGGCGAGAAACGACGGCGCCACGTAGCCGTCGTAGGTGATCTCCGAATAGGCGTTGTCGTGCACGATGATGAAGTCGTGCCTGCGCGCCAGCGCCACGGCCCGGTCGAAGAGGTCGTCCTCCACCACGGCCCCGGTGGGGTTGTTGGGGTAGTTGAGGTACATCACCCGCGCGCGGTCGAGCACATCGCCGGGGATGGCGTCGAAGTCGGGCTGGAATCCCAGCTCGGGCACCAGCGGCATGGGCACCGGGTCGGCGCCCACCAGCAGCGGGCCCATGGTGTACACCGGATACCCGGGGTCACTGGCCAGGGCGACGTCGTCGGGGTCGAGGAGCGCCAGGTTGAGGTTGGCGATGGCCTCCTTGGCTCCCAGCGCGGGAATGACCTCGGTGGAGGGGTCGAGCGACACGCCGAACCTGCGGTCGTAGAACCCGGCAACCGAGTCGCGGAACGCCTCGCGCCCGCGGTTCGACGGGTACTGATGGGTACCGGGATCCGCCACGGCGTCCTGCATGCGACGCACCACCAGGTCAGGCGTCGGGGTGTCGGGGTCGCCGATCCCGAGCGAGATCACATCCACCCCCTCCGCCTTCTTCGCGGCGATCTTCCGCTCGATCTCCGCGAACAGGTACGGGGGCAGAAGCCCAAGGCGCTTCGCGCCGACGGGACGGGTGCTCACATGGCCTCCAGTCGTGACATGAGTTCGGCCGACATCTGGCCGGAATAGATGGGATCAGCGGGACCGGTCATGGTCACGCGAAGGTCGTTGTCCACCTCGATGAGGAGGTCGCCGCCGGCGAGGTGCACGGTGACCGGGCTCCGCAGCCCGTCGAGCGCCACGCCCGCCACGGCGGCAGCGCAGGCTCCGGTGCCGCAGGCCATCGTCACGCCCGCGCCGCGCTCCCACACGCGCATGGTGATCTCCGAGGGGCCGTCGCGACGGATGAACTCCACATTGGTGCGGTCGGGAAACCTCTCCGCCACCTCGACCAGCGGGCCGATGACCGACACCACCGCATCCGGATCGTCGTGGCGAATCACCGCATGGGGATTCCCCATCGACACCTCGGCCAGGGCCACCTCGCCCTCCCCGGTGGCAAGGGCCTCCTCGCGCTGTCCGGACGGGAACGTGGCACGACCCATGTCCACGGACACGACCGACCCCTCCACCGACACGGTCACCTCGCCGGCGCCGGTGAGCACCCGGCCATCCTCGGGCAGCATCCCGCGCCCGTGCAGGTAGCGCGACACCATGCGGATCCCATTGCCGCAGTTCTCCGCCCGGCTGCCGTCGGGATTCCACACCCGCATCTCGGGTACTCCGCCTGAGATGACGATCTCGAGGATGCCGTCGGACCCGATGCCGAAGTTGGGGTCGCACACGAGGCGGGCTCGCTCGGGCGTGATCGGGAAGGGCCATGCGGCGGCTTCGGTCACCACGTAGTGGTTGCCGAGGCCCTGCCACTTCTCGAATGCGATTCCCATGGCCACGAGGCGGCAGGCTAGACGACGCCCTCCCGCAGCCGCCGCCAGAGCGCCGCGACCTCGGGCACGGCATCGGTGGCGGGGCGCTCGCCCAGGTCGATCACGAGGTCCGGCCGCATGCGGCGCATCCACGTGCGCTGCATGCGCGCCAGCCGCCGCGTGCGCACGCACAGGGAGTCCTCGAGCGCGGATGCATTCATCGTTCCCTCCCGGATGGCGCGCACCTCGGACATGCCGATCACCTGGGCGGGCCCGCGCGCGAGCTCAGGGGTGTTGAGTGCACGCTCGAGCTCCTGCTCGAGGCCCTCGTCGAGCTCGCGACGCACGCGCGCGCTGATCATGTTCGCGAGCACCTCGGCAGGCCGCTCCACGTGCACCAGCGCGACGGGGCGCCGGTACGGTGCCGACCAGATGTCCTGGCCCGTGGCGGCATCCCCCATCGCCGCGCGCTCCAGGGCGCGCGCCACCCTGCGGGGATTAGCCGCATCCACAGAGGCGGCCGCCGCGGGGTCGCGCTCGGCGAGCTCCTCGATGGCGGCCGGGAGATCCTGCACCAACCCCTCCGCCCACTCGCGCACCTCGGCAGGCGGTGGTGGGCGCATGTCGAGCTCGCACAGCGCGGCTCGCAGGTACAGCCCTGTGCCCCCGGCTACCAGCGGCACGCGTCCCCTGGCGGCGATGGAGTCGATCGCCCCATGCGCCGCCGACGCGTACTGCCCGGCCGTGGAGTCCTCCGACAGCTCCAGGTCGCCCACGAGGTGGTAGCTCACCTCGCGCAGGGCGTCCGCACGCGGGGAGTCCGCGGCGATCTCCAGGCCCCGGTAGCGCTGGAACGGATCCGCCACCACCACCTCACCGTCGAGCTCGTGCGCGAGCGCGTGGGCGATGGCGCTCTTCCCGCTGGCGGTCGGCCCGAACAGCGCCAGCACCTGCGGCGGCTCGGTCAGGCGGCGCCCGCGGGCTCTGCCACCCTCGCCATGCGGCCGGTGAGGGTGGTGGACGTGGAGTCGACGATGGCCACCGGGACGATCGTGCCGGGGTCGGCGTGGCCGGTGAAGTTCACGGTGACGTTGTGCGTGGTGCGGCCGCTCAGCCGCGACGCATCGGTGCGCGACGGACCTTCCACCAGGACGTCCTGCACCGTGCCGACGTGCCGGGAGAGCCGGTCGCGGGCCGTGGACTGCACGGTGTCGATCAGGGCGCTGATGCGCTGCGACTTCACCTCGGGCGGAACGTCGTCGTCCATCTGCTCGCCCGCCTCGGTACCGGGCCGCGGCGAATATACGAACGTGTAGGCGCCGTCGTAGCCCACCGCGGTCACGAGCGACATCGTGTCGGCGAAGTCGGCGTCCGACTCGCCCGGGAAGCCCACGATGAGGTCCGTGGTGAGCGCGATATCAGGCACCCCCTCGCGGATGCGATCCACCAGCGCCAGGTAGCGATCGCGGTCGTACGTGCGTCGCATGGCCTTGAGCACGCGCGTGGACCCGGACTGCGCGGGCAGGTGGATGTGGCGGCACACCTCGGGCACGTCGCGATGCACCGCGATGACGTCCTCGCGGATGTCCTTCGGGTGCGGGCTCGTGTACCGCACGCGGCGGATGCCCGGCACCTCGGCCACCGCGAACAGGAGCTCGGCGAAGCTCTTGCGCTCGGTGGCGGGGAGGTCGCGTCCGTACGAGTTGACGTTCTGCCCCAGCAGGGTGACCTCCACCACGCCGTCGGCGGCCTGCGCCGCGACCTCGTCGACCACGGCCTGCCAGGGCCGGCTGCTCTCGCGACCACGCACCGCGGGGACGATGCAGTAGGAGCACACGCAGTTGCAGCCGACCGATATCTGCACCCACGCCTGGTGGGGACGCTCGCGCAATGACGGCAGGTCGCCGCTGAACCTGCCGTCGAACGTGAACGCACCGACCGCCTGGATGCGCTCACGCGCCAGCAGCTCGCCGAGGCGGTTCACCTCACCGGGGCCGAAGGCGATGTCCACGAACGGGAAGTCGCGGAAGACATCGTCCTTCTGGCTCTGCGCCCAGCACCCGCCGACGGCCACCACCACGTCGGGGCGCTCGCGCTTGATGCGCCGTGCCTCGCCGAGATTACCCATGAAGCGCTCGTCGGCCGATCCCCGGATCGTGCAGGTGTTGAACAGGATCAGGTCTGCGGCATCGCGATCGGGCGCCTCGTGGTAGCCCAGCGACGAAAGCAGGCCGCGCATGCGCTCGGAGTCATGCGCGTTCATCTGGCACCCGAAGGTGGTGAGGTGGTACTGCGGCATCGGCGGGATGCTAGCCCGCGCCCCGCCGATGCCGGCAATACCCCTGCGCCATGGCGCCTACGCGGCCTTGGCGCTGTCCTTGTCCTCGCCGAGGGCCTCGACGACCTCCGCAACCTCCGCGACATCCGCCACGGTTACGGCCTCGAGCACCTCGCCGGTTTCCGGGTCCACCTCGAGGGCCGGCGCCGGGGTGATGCCCGAGGCCTCACGGATGCGTCGCTCGATCTCGTCGGCGATGTCGGTGTGCTCGATGAGGAAGGCCCGGGACGCGTTGCGGCCCTGACCGAGGCGGTCGTCGCCGAACGAGAAGTACGACCCGCTCTTCGTGACGATGTCGTACTCGATGCCCAGGTCGAGGAGGCATCCCTCGCGCGACACGCCCTCGCCGTAGAGGATGTCGAACTCGGCCTGGCGGAACGGCGGGGCCACCTTGTTCTTCACGACCTTCACGCGGGCGCGGCTGCCGATGACCTCCGCCCCCTCCTTCAGGTTCTCGATGCGGCGCACGTCGAGGCGCACCGATGAGTAGAACTTCAGCGCGCGTCCGCCGGGAGTGGTCTCCGGCGAGCCGAACATGACGCCGATCTTCTCGCGCAGCTGGTTGGTGAACACGCAGATGGTTCCGGCGCGGTTGAGGGTTCCCGCGAGCTTGCGGAGCGCCTGCGACATGAGGCGGGCCTGCAGGCCCACGTGGGTGTCGCCCATCTCGCCCTCGATCTCGGCCTTGGGCACGAGCGCGGCGACGGAGTCGATGGCAACGATGTCCAGCGAGCCCGAGCGCACCAGCAGGTCGGCGATCTCGAGGGCCTGCTCCCCGTGGTCGGGCTGCGACACCAGGAGCTCGTCGGTGTTCACGCCGATGCGGCGCGCGTACGCGGGGTCGAGCGAGTGCTCCGCGTCGATGAAGGCGGCGAGCCCGCCACGCTTCTGCGCCTGCGCCATGACGTGGTAGAGCAGGGTGGTCTTGCCCGAGGCCTCCGGGCCGAAGATCTCCACGATGCGGCCGCGGGGCAGGCCGCCGATGCCCAGTGCGATGTCCAGCGGCAGCGCGCCGGTGGGCACGTAATCGATGTCCGCCAGGGGCATGTCCCCCATCCGCATGATCGAGCCCTTGCCGAACTGCTTCTCGATCTGCGCGACCGCCGATCCAAGCGCCTCGCTCTTGTCCACGTCTCCCCCTCGTATCCCTTGCGTCAGGGCGGATTCTAGGTGGCCGCCCGGCGATGTGGAACATATGTTCGCACTTCGTCCGGACGTTCCTTCCCGGGAGAACCTATTCGCCCCATGCACCCATGCGGGTCACGTCGGTGGAAGGTGTCGCGCGTGCGCGTCATGGGGTCCACGTCGGGGGATCAGGCCTGCAGCGCGCTCCTCAGCAGGTGAAGCGCGATGGTGGATGACCGCATGCGGATGCGCTCGCGATCGCCGTGCAGGCGGAGTTCCCGCACCTCCACCCCGCTGGACCCCGCCACGGCCACGTACACCAGCCCCACCGGCTTGTCAGCCGTGCCGCCACCCGGGCCCGCCACACCCGTGACGGCGATTGACCACTCGCAGCCCAGGCGCTCCCTCGCCCCGCGGGCCATGGCCTCGGCCACCTCGCCGGACACGGCCCCACGGCGCGCGATCATGGCTGCCGGCACGCCGAGGGCGCTCTCCTTCACGGCGTTCGAGTACGACACCACTCCCCCGACGTACCAGCCGCTCGATCCGGGAACGGCCGTAAGCCGTCCACCGATCAGCCCGCCGGTACACGACTCGGCGGTGCCGAGCATCTCGCCGCGCTCCGTCAGCAGCGCGCCGATCACCTGCTCCACGGTCGAGCCGTCGCGCGAGAAGATCGCCCCGGGGAATTCCCGCTCGAGGAAGGCCACGAACTCGTCAGCCGTGGCGCCGGGCGGACGCACGGTCACCTCGAGCTCACCGGGCCGTGCGCACACGCCCACGACCAGGCCATCGTCCTCCGGGTCCGCGCGGTCGATGGCCTGCATGAACTCCGACTCCACCACGTTCGCCAGCCGCAGCTCGAGGGGGGCGGCGGACGGATCGGCGCCCAGCACCGCCGCCACCTCCGGCACCTGGCGGGCGGCGTCCCACGATGCCGCGCACTCCCACGGCGGCCCGGGCAGCACCACCAGCACGGCGGCGTCGGCGCGCAGCACCGCGCCCGGGGCCGTGCCGGGCGGGGGCAGCGCGACCGCCCCGGCGGGAAGGGTGGCCTGCTTTCGCGCACCCTGCTCGCGGATCTCCTCCGATGCCCGCGCCGGCACCGTCGCGATGGCCGCGCGCACCATCTCGAGGGCGCGTTCGTCGAGGTGCAGCGGCACTCCTGCCGCCAGTGCCACGGCTTCCATGGTGCGATCGTCGTGGGTGGGGCCCAGCCCCCCGGTGGTCACCACCAGGTCCGCTCCCGACTGCAGCGCCTGCGCCACCGCCGAGCGGATCTCCTCAAGGCCGTCCCCCACCACCGTGATGCGATCCACCGACACGCCCGCGGCCGCGAGGGAGGCCGCCACGAAGGCGCCGTTCTCATCCCTCACGCGCCCCTCCAGCACCTCCGTGCCGGTCACCACGAGCGCGGCGCGCACCGCCTATCCCGCCGGGAGGCGCTCGGCGCCGGCCTGGGTGATGAGGAAGGTCCCGGTGCCGCCGTCGATCGCCAGCGGCTCGCCGTTGACCGTCACCGACATCGCGTCGGGCTTGCCGATGCGCACCCAGGCCGCCTCGGGGAACGAGAACGCCCTGGTTGCACCGGGCACCAGCACTCCGCTGTAGAGGGTGGCGCCGGCATCGGAGCCATTCCTCACCTCGAGGTAGCTGCCGCGATTCCCCCGGCCCGTGAACGTGATGTCCACGGCCTGCGATGCGGTGGACGTGCGCGTGGTGGTCGTGGGCACGCCGGGCACCGGCTCCGAGGGCGCCGAGCCGTGCTCACCCCCGATGCCCAGCCACGCGAGCAGCGCGATGCCCGTGACCCCGCCGATCGCGAGCCAGAGCAGCTGCGCCTCCCTCCTGCGCGGGCGGTTCTCCGCGCGCCGGCGGGCCCGCTTGGCCTCCTCCACCGACTGCCCGATGTCCCCGAAGCGCGAGTCGTACTCGTCAATCACCAGCTGCGGGTCGATCTCGAGGTAGGTGGAGTAGGCACGCAGGAATCCGCGCACGTAGGAGGGGTCGGGGAGCAGGTCGAACTGCTCGTCCTCCATCGCCTTCAGGTACCGGGTGCGGATGCGCGTCCCGGCCTCCGCCGTGGGGTAGTCGATGCCGCGCCGGACGCGGGCCTCGCGAAGGCTGTTGCCGATCTCGAACAGGGCGCGAAGGTATCACCGCGAGCGCCCCCGACGCGGCGGAAAACCGGAACCCCCGCGAGACAGCCGTTGCGGCTATTCGTCCCCTGAAACGTCGGAATCCACGGCGGCGATGCCCAGCACGCGGGGGATGTCCGCCTCGCCGATCAGCACGGTGCGCGGCTTGGATCCCTCGTGCCCGGAGATCACCCCGAGGCGCTCGAGGGAGTCCACCAGGCGCCCGGCACGGGCGTAGCCCACCCCGAGCCGCCGCTGCAGCAGCGACACCGACGCCGTGCCCTGCTGCACCACGGTCTCCACGGCCTTGCGGATCATCTCGTCGCCACCGGCATCCACCTCGGGCTCTTCAACCTCCGGGCGCTCCATGAGGTCCTCCCGGATCTCCGGGCGGCCCTGGCGACGCCAGTGGTCGGTGATCGCGAGGATCTCCTCCTCCGACACGTAGGCGCCCTGCAGGCGCTGAAGGCGGGACGATCCCACCGGCCGGAACAGCATGTCGCCGTTTCCGAGCAGGCTCTCGGCGCCGCCGGAGTCGAGCACCACGCGCGAGTCCACCTGGGACGACACCGCGAACGCGATGCGCGAGGGCACGTTGGCCTTGATCATGCCGGTGATCACGTCCACGGACGGACGCTGGGTGGCGAGGAGCAGGTGGATGCCCACCGCGCGCGCCTTCTGCGCGATGCGGATGATGGCGTCCTCCACCTCGCCCGGCGCCACCATCATGAGGTCGGCGAGCTCATCGATGACCACGAGGATCGACGGCACCTCGCTCAGGCCCTGCTCGCGCCGGATGGCGTTCCAGTCCTTCAGGTTGCGCGCACGGGCCGCGCCCATGATCTCGTAGCGCGACTCCATCTCGCGCACGATGTTCGCCAGCACTGCCGTGGCGTTCTTCATGTTCGTCACGACGGGCGTAAGAAGGTGCGGGATCCCCTCGTAGTGGTTCAGCTCCACCTTCTTGGGGTCCACCATCACGAGCCGCAGCTGGTCGGGCGTGGCCCGCAGCAGGATCGACGCCAGGAGGGCGTTCACGCACACGCTCTTTCCGGTGCCGGTGGAGCCAGCGATGAGCAGATGCGGCATGCGGGCGATGTCGAGGTACACGGCCTTGCCGCCGATGTCGAGCCCGAGCCATGCGGCCAGGGCGCCGGTGTCATCGGGGAAGTCCCGCCAGACGTCCCCGAGGGTGACCATGCTGGCGTCCGGGTTCGGCACCTCCACGCCCACCGCCTGCTTGCCGGGGATCGGCGCCAGGATGCGCAGTTCGTCGGTGGCGGCAAGGGCGTAGGCGAGGTCGTCGCGCAGGTTCGAGACCTTCGACACCTTGGTGCCAGGTGCGAGCCGCAACTCGTAGCGGGTCACGCGCGGCCCGGACACGGCGTTCACCATCTCGGCCTCCACGCCGAACTCCGCGAGGGCCTCCACGAGGCGGCGGGATGTCTCGCGCACCTGGCCGGCCGGCATCTTCGACACTCCGGCGGACTTCTGGAGCGACTTCTTGGGCGGGCGCTTCCAGCCACCGCGCGGCGAGGTGCCCGGCGCCACGTGGATGTCCTCGTCGGGCGACGCTCCGGCGGCTGCTGGTCCGGCGGGCAGATCGTCCGCACCATCGGGCGCATCCGCCGCGGGCAGCTCCACTGGAGTGAACGGGTCGTCGTCGGCGTCCGGCACGTCAGCCGCGTCGCCGTCGATCGGATCGTGGAACACGTCATGGGCCTCGTCGGCGCCGAAGGGCATCGGGGCGTCGTCGTCCTCGGGGATCCCCGTGCCCGCAAGCGCCGGGCTCGGCGGCATGGCGTCATCACCGGCAAAGAGGTCCGGGTAGCGATCCGCGCCGTCGACGGGGTGCTCGTCATGCTCGCGCTGCGTGGTGGGAGCCGCGACGGTGCGCGCGATGGCCCGGGCCTCCTCACCGGCGCGCCTGCTGCCCCGCACGGCGGTCCCGGTGGCGGTGGCCACACCGCGGCCAACGGCGGCGCCGGCGGTGGCGACGCCGCGCCCGGATCCACGCAGGGCCTCCCCCAGCGATGCGCCGCTCATCAGCACCATGCCCGCGGCGATGCCCAGCACCGTGAGGATGTTCGCCCCCACCGCGCCGATGGTGCTGTCGGTGGCCCACCAGAGGCCCGCCCCGATCACACCACCGGTCGCCTGCATCTCGGTCATGTCGAACCAGCCCTGCGCGGTGTCCATGCCGGCGCCGAACAGGCCCGAGGCCAGGCCCAGCACGATGGCCAGGCCCACGATGCCGGCACCGATGCGGAAGGGGCGGGCGTCAAACACGGGGATGCGCACGATCATGTGCACCCCGATGGCGATCATCACCAGGGGTGCGAGCCCCACGCCGCGCCCCACGAACACGCGGATGAACTCCTCGAGGTACTGGCCCACCGCGCCGCCCCCGATCGAGGCGAACACCACCGCGCCGAGGAACACCCCGAGCGCGATCAGCCCGAGGCCGGCGATCTCGCGGTAGCCGCTCCCACGACCGCGGCCGGCGGGCTTGCGCGGCGCGGACTTGCGGGTGGTCGACCCCTTGCGGGCGGAGGTCTTCGTGCGGGCCTTCGAAGCGGTCGCGGGCATACGCAACCTTGTTGGCCCCGCACGCGGGACTTCCTGCCTAGACCTCCACCACCACGGGCAGGATCACCGGTCGCTGGCGCAGCTTCCGGTTGATCAACGCGGCCACGGCGTCGTGGAGCTGCTTCTTGAGGACGTCCACCTCGTGCACGCGCTCCTCGGATGACTCGGCGATGCTCGCCGCCACGGCCTCGCGGATGGCGTCGATGAGGGCCTCGTCCTCGGCGCCGCCGAAGCCGCGGGTCACGATGTCGGGAGTGCCGTCGATGGTGCCGTCATGGGTGTCCACCTGGACCACGATGAGCACCAGGCCGTCCTCGGACATGTGCCGCCGGTCGCGCAGCACCCCCTCGCCCACGTCGCTCACGCCGTAGGAGTCGACGTAGGTGATGCCCGAGGGCACCCGGTCGGCCAGCTCCGCGCCGTCGGCGGAGACCTCCAGCACGTCGCCGTTCTCGAGGATGAACGTGCGCTCGGGAATGCCCAGGCGGTTCGCGAGGTCGGCATGCGCCATCTGGTGGCGGGCCTCGCCATGCACCGGCAGGAAGAAGCGGGGTCGCACGAGCTGCAGCATCCAGGCCAGCTCGTCGCGCACGCCATGGCCGGAGGCGTGGATCTCCGGGCGATCATCCGGGGTGACCACGCGCGCGCCCGATGCCACGAGGCGGTTGATGGTCTCGTCGATGGCCAGCTCGTTGCCGGGGATGCGCCGCGAGCTGTAGACGATCGTGTCGCCCTTCTTGATGGTCACCCGGGGGTGCGCATGGTTCGCCATGCGACGCAGCGCCGACATGGGCTCGCCCTGGCTGCCGGTGGTGAGGATCACCAGCTCATCGTCCGGCACCGAGTCGATGTCCTTGTCGGCCACCATCACCCCGTCGGGCACGTCCAGGTAGCCGAGGTTGCGGGCCACGTTCACGTTGCGCACCATCGAGCGGCCCACCACGGCCACCATGCGCCCGTCGCGATACGCGGCGTCGACCACCTGCTGCATCCGGTCGATCTGCGACGAGAACGTCGTCACGATCACGCGGCCCGGGGCAGTGGCGAACAGGCTCGCGAGGGCCGGGCCCACGCTCTCCTCCGACCTCTTCCCCGATACCGGCACCTCTGCGTTGGTGGAATCGCCGAGCATCACCAGCACCCCGCGGTCACCGAGTCGCGCGAGTCCGGGGATGTCGCTGCGCTTCGAGGGCCCGCCGATGGGCAGGTGGTCGAACTTGAAGTCGCCGGTGTGGAGGAGCGTGCCCACCGGGCAGCTGAGCGCCACGGCCACGCAGTCGGGGATCGAGTGGGTCACGCGCAGGAACTCGGCCTCGAATGGCCCGACCTTCCGGGGTGGGTCGCCTGCCGCGATCTCGACCATCTCGGCCTCGCCGAGCAGGCGGTGCTCGTCGAGCTTCCCGCGCACCAGCGCCAGCGTGAAGCGCGTGCCGAGGATCGGCACGGGGCCCACCTCGCGGATGAACCAGGGCACGGCGCCGATGTGGTCCTCGTGCCCGTGGGTGAGGATCAGCGCGTCGATGCGCGAGGCATTGTCTGCCAGATACGTCATGTCGGGGAGCACGAGGTCCACGCCCATCTGCTCGGGACCGGGGAACGTCACTCCGGAGTCGATCACCACGATGCGGCCGTCGTACTCGACGACGTACATGTTCTTGCCGATCTCCCCCACGCCGCCGAGGGGGATGATGCGAAGCGCCGATGAGTCGGTCATGCGGCCGCGATGCCGTGCGCCGAGAGCACCGCGCCAAGCCGATCGCGCTCGTCGTCGCTGGCCTGCACGAGCGGCAGGCGCAGGACATCCGTGGGAATCATTCCGAGCATCTGCAATGCCGCCTTGATCAGGATTGGGTTGGTCACCTCGAACAGGCCCGTCCAGAGCCCGGCGAGCGAGGCGTCGATGGCGCGCGCGGCGTCAACGTCACCCCCGGCGGCCAGCGCCACCATCTGCTGCATGCGGTCGCCCACCAGGTGAGAGGCCACGGAGATCACGCCGGTGCCGCCCATCTCGAGCACCGGCATGAGCATGTCATCGTTCCCGGCGTAGATCGCCAGGTCGCACGCCTCCATGATGGCGGAGAGCTGCCCGAGGTCCTCGTTCGCCTGCTTGAGCGCGACGACGCCGGGGATGGCGGCGAGCTCCACGATCAGCTCGGGTGGCATGTTGAGAGCGGTGCGACCGGGGATGTTGTAGAGCACCACCGGAACGCCCACCTCGGCGATCGCCGCCACGTGGGCCACGATGCCCCGGGCGGGCGGCTTGTTGTAGTACGGCGTCACCACCAGCACCGCGTCGGCCCCGATCTCCCGGGCGGCGTGGGTGAGGTGCACCGAGTGGGCCGTGTCGTTGCTGCCCGTGCCGGCCACCATCGTGCCGCTGCCACGGGTCTCCTCGCGGGTGGCCTCGAACAGCGCGATGCGCTCGACGTCGCTGAGGGTGGACGCCTCGCCCGTGGTGCCGGCAACGACGATGCCGTCCGACCCGCTCGCGAGGAGCCGCTGGACCAGCGCGCGGTAGGCGGCCTCGTCTACCTCCCCCGACGCATCGAAGGGAGTGACGACCGCTGTGAGTACGGCTCCGAGCACCGCGGCAGCATACCCGGAAGCACGCGACAGAGTCAGGCGCCCACGAGGGCCGCGGCCGGCAGCGGATCGCGCGCCGGGCCCGGGGTGAGGAGGTCCGGGCTTGCCACGTTCCAGTACGCGCGCACCGCCCAGGGCAGCACGCGGTCGCTCGCCACGATGCGGGCGTACTGGGCGAAGAGCGGGTCGGGCAGCACGTTCAGCACCGACTGCAGCCGCTCGAGGATGCGGTAGCCCCTCGACCTCGACCCCACGGCCGCGCGGTACCCGCGCAGCGCCTCGTCCAGGCGCAGCTCGCCCGTGCGCACGCGCTCGGCGAGGCGACCGGCCACCTGCCCGAACACCAGCGCCGGGCGGATGCCCTCGCCCGATACCGGCAGGCACATCCCGGCGGAATCGCCCACGAGGAACATCCCGTCGCGCACCGGATCGATGAGCGTCGAGGTGAAGTAGCCGCCGTGCACCCGGCCCGGGTCGCCCATGCCGAGGTCGTCGCAGAAGCGCTCGAGGTCATCCGAGAGGTCGGAGTGCCCGCTGTAGGTGGCGAGCCCGGCGCGCACGTGGTCGCCGGCAGGGAACGCCCAGTAGAACCGTCGCGACCCGCGGCTCGGGCCGACGTAGAAGTGCAGCCCCTCCCCGCGGTACGGCTGCCGCGCCTCGATGCCGAAGCTCTTGCGGGGGGCCCTCGCGGCGGCCTGCTCGCGCTTGGTCGCGGCCGTGCGCCACCCGGCGGCGTCGATGACCAGCGGTGCCTCGAACGTGCCCGCCGTGGTCTCCACCCGCCCCGCGCGGGCGGACGAGATGCGCGCCTTCACGAAGTGGGCGCCGGTGCGCTCATGGAGATCCCGGCAGAACCGGCGATAGTCGAACGTGCAGAAGGGGAAGAAGCGCAGCACCTGCGCCCGGCGCCGCGTGTGGATGATGATGTCCTCGTGCACCTGGTCGATCACATGGGTCATGTCCATGTTCTCGAGGCACGCGAGGGGCACGGCCGACGCCGAGGTCTCTCCCTCCCCGATGTCCAGCCGGTCGATCACCAGCACCCGGCCGCCGATCTGCTGGGCGGCGGCGAGCCCGCCGAACGACCCGCCGCAGACGATGGCGTCGTACTGGTCGGCCATCAGGTGCGGGGGATCTCCTGTCCGGTCTCAGGGTCGATCCGGATGCCGTCGGTGATGCCCGTGCCGGGCGGCGCGCCCACGATGAGCCAGTGGCCGTCGCGATCACTGTTGTTCTGGATGCGGCGGGTGGTGTCCTTGCCCACGCGCAGCCAGTCGCCGTCCTCGATCACCACGACCTCGCCCTCGATGAGCATCTCCTGGGGGCCACCGGCGATGAGGTGGTAGAGCTCCTCCTGGCTGTGGTGGCGGTGGTACGCCATCTGGTCGCCCGGGTGGAACACCCAGACGCGGCAGGTCATCTCCTCGCAGCCGGTGGCACCGGCGAAGTCCTGTGACGCGGGCCCGCCACCCTTGCGCTCACGGCGCTCAACGTCGTCCGCGCGCACGTGCGTGAATCCGTCAGCCACCTCGTCCTCCGATCCGGGATACCGGGCCGAGGTTACCCGAACATCAGCGGGGCGATCCCCCGCGTGAGGCCGGGGCGATCCGGCACCGCGCGCACCGCCATGAGCACGCCCGGCATGAAGCACTCGCGCGACAGGCTGTCGTGGCGGATGGACAGCGTCTCGGCCAGCCCGCCCAGGATGACCTCCTGGTGGGCGACCATCCCCGGCAGCCGAACCGAGTGGATCGGCACGTCGCCGTGCATCATCTCCGCCGTGTGCGCGGCGGTGCCGCTGGGGGCGTCGATCTTGCCGCTGTGATGAAGCTCCACGATCTCGGCGCTCTCCATGAAGCGCGATGCCTCCTCGGCGAAGCGCATCATCAGCACCGCACCCACGGCGAAGTTCGCCGCCACGATGAGGTTGGCCGGCCCGGACTCCGCGAGGGACGTCAACTCGGCCATCTGGGCGTCGGTCATCCCGGTGGTGCCCACGACGCAGTGCACGCCCGCCTCGAGGCACGCGCTCACGGTGCCGAACGCGGCATCGGGGATCGTGAAGTCCACCGCCACGTGGGGCTTCGCCGCGGTGATGGCCTCCTCGACCGTGAGGAAGAGCGACGCCCCATCGGGCACCAGATCCGGGTCGGCCTGGGCGACGAGTTCCATGTCAGGCGCGTCGGTGACGGCCTGCACCACCTGCCGGCCCATCCGCCCGTTCGCGCCGGTCACCATCACGCGGGTCATGCTGCCTCCACGAGGTTGGGCGCGAGGCGCGAGGCGGCCCTGCGCACGGCGTCGGTGTCCGGACCGATGGCGGCCACCGACAGGGATGAAGGATCCCAGAACTCCGCGGCGAGTGCGGCGATGTCGTCCGCGGTCACCGCCTCGATGCGCTCGACGATCTCGTCGACCTCGAGCAATTCCGTGCCGCTCAGCACCGCCCGCCCGATGCGGTGCATGCGCGTGGCGGGGCTCTCGAGCCCCAGCACGAGACGTCCCTTGAGGTGCTCGCGGGCACGCGACAGCTCGGCGTCGGGCACCGGCTCGGCTGCCATGCGGCGAAGCTCCCGGCCGATGATCTCCGCAGCCTCGACGAGGTTCTCCTCGCGCGTGCCGAGGTACACCCCCACCTGCCCGGTGTCGGCGAACCCCACCGAGTAGGTGCCCACCGAGTAGGCCAGCCCGCGCTTCTCGCGGATCTCCTGGAACAGGCGCGAGCTCATCGAGCCGCCGAGGATGACGTCGAGCACGCCCATCGCGTGGCGCCGGTCGTCGGACCTGTCGAGCCCGGGCCCGCCCAGCGCCAGGTGGTATTGCTCGGTGGGCTTCGACCGCGACACCAGTCGCGCCTCGCCCGGCGCGGCGGGCTGCACCGTGTGGGCCTCTCCGGCCACCAGGTCGCCGAG
>CAIYRJ010000040.1 GCA_903928615.1 uncultured Actinomycetes bacterium
ATTGTGGCGACCCCTTCAGGCCTTGTCGCGTGTCCTCACAATAACCTTGCAACCCGTCCTCACGCGACCACGGGGGTCTCTCCCTGAGCAGCATCGAGATGCCGATGGCGCCGTGGTTGCTGCCGGCCATGCGCCGCCGCTACCGCGGGGCGGCGGCGCCGATCCCGGACCTGCGCGTTTTCGATGCGCGTGAGGCGCCAGCGCCACTGGCCGCAGCCCACCCCATCGACGCGATCGTCGCGGCAGGGGTGCCCGGCGCGATGATCCATCCGGAGCGTCGCGCGACCGGGCTCATCATCTTCCTGCACGGCGGCGCGCACGTGTTCGGGCCCGGTCCCGGGCACTGGGAGTGGCTGTGCGCGATGAGCGACGCCACGGGCATGGCGGCCCTCATGCTGCTCTACGACCGCGCGCCGGAGGCCCGGTACCCCGCCTCGCTCGAGCAGGTGATCTCCGCGTGCGGCGAGGTGGAGGGGGATTGGGTGCTGGCCGGCGACAGCTCGGGGGGCGGGCTGGCGATCGCGGCGGCCATGCGGATGCGCGACGCGGGGCACCCCCTCCCCCGCGCGCTCGTGCTGTCGTCGCCGTGGCTCGACCTCACCATGTCCAACCCCGGCCTCATCGCCGGCATGGACGCCGATGTCATGCTGGGCACCGAGAGGCTCGCGGAGTACGCACGGGCCTATGCCGTCGACGCCGACCTGCGCGATCCGCTCATCTCACCCGCGTTCGGCGACCCCACCGGCCTTCCGCCCATGCTCATCACGTCGGGCGGCGCCGAGCTGATGAGCGCGGAGATCCGCGACTGGGCCACCGCCTGCAGGGTCGCCGGTACCCCATGCGAGGTGATCGAGGTGGACGGCGCCATCCATGACTTCGCGATGGCCCGCACGCTCTTTCCCGAGGCGCGCGAGGTGTTCCCGCGCATGGCCGCCTTCGCGGCCCCGCAATGAAAAGGCCCCGCTCAGCGGGGCCTTCGTACATGGAGGATACCGGGATCGAACCGGTGACCTCTACGCTGCCAGCGTAGCGCTCTCCCAGCTGAGCTAATCCCCCGGGTGCGGCGTGGAGTATAGACCGACGGCGCGCGCCGTGGCAGCCCCGGCGTCAGGCCGGGGAGGGCGCGAACTGCTCGAGCGGGGCCTCGCGCCACAGGCGGTCGAGGCGGTAGAAGTCGCGCGCCTCGGGCGTGAACACATGCACGACGATGTCGAGGGCGTCGATGAGGATCCAGTCGCCCTCCTTCTCGCCCTCCACCCTGCGCGGCGTGACCCCCAGGTCGGTCTTCAGGCGGTGGCGGATCTCCTGCGAGATCGCCTTGGTCTGCCGGGGCGTGCGGCCCGTGCAGATCACGAGGAAGTCGGTGTAGTCCACCAGTCCGCGCATGTCGAGCAGCACGATGTCCTCCGCCTTCTTCTCGTAGGCGATGGCTGCGGCTGCGAGCGCGAGTTCCCTGGTGTCCGAGGGGTCTCCCCTGTAGGTCAATCCGACTCGCTCAGGCTACTCGCGCCCCCGGCGGCCATCAAGACGCCGTGTCGGCATGCAGCAACGCCGCCACCGGGGCCGGCACGAGATGCGAGACATCCTCCCCGGCTGCGATGCGCGCCCGCACGTCCGTGGACGAGATGGGAACCTCGGGCATGTCCACCACGTCCACGCGCCCGGCTGCCACCGCGCCCGCGAGGAACTCCATGGCGGGGTCGCCCGCGCCGGGGCGCGACGCCACCGCGAGGCGCGCGAGCTCGACGATGCGCTCGGGCCGGCTCCACCCGGGAAAGCCCTCCAGCTGGTCGGCGCCCAGGATGAACCACAGGTCGGCGCCGGGGTTGTCCGCGGCGATGCGCTCCAGCGTGTCGGCCGTGTACGAGGGCCCGGGCCTGTCAACCTCCTCCGACGAGGCCTCCAGCACCGGGTCGCCCTCCACCGCGGCGCGCACCATCGCGATGCGCTGCGCGGCGGGCATCGTGGCACCACCCGGCTTGTGCGGCGGCTGGGCGGCGGGCACGAGCATCACGCGATCGAGTCCCAGCTGCGCGGCTGCGGCCCGCGCAAGCGCGAGATGGCCGTCATGCGGCGGGTCGAACGTGCCGCCCATCACGCCGATGCGCATCGGTCAGCGGGTCTGGCCGGTGCCCGTCACGAGGTACTTCACGGTCGTGAGGTCGGCGAGCCCGATGGGGCCGCGGGCATGGAGCTTCTGCGTGGAGATGCCGATCTCGGCGCCCATGCCGAACTCGCCTCCGTCCGTGAAGCGCGTGGAGGCGTTCACGTACACCACCGCGGAGTCCACCCCCAGCTGGAAGGCGCGGGCGGCATCGAGCGACCGCGTGACGATCGCCTCGCTGTGGCCTGACCCGAAGCGATTGACGTGGTCGACGGCCTCGTCCACG
>CAIYRJ010000041.1 GCA_903928615.1 uncultured Actinomycetes bacterium
TCGTGCCGCGCTACCTGGAGTTCCTCGCCGCGGGCGGATCCGCCGAGCCGGCCGAGTTGCTGCGCCCCCTGGGCGTGGATCTCGCCGACCCCTCGTGCTGGGACCCCGGGTTCCGCGAGATGGAGCGCATGGTCGAGCGCGCGGAGGAGATGACGGCCGCCTAGCCCCCGGGCGCGGAAAGCACGAGGGGCGCCGTGTGGCGCCCCTCGAATGCTCCCTCGATGCCCCGCAGGGCCCGGCGTCGGCTCAGCCGCCGCCCTTCGAGGACTTCTTGGAGGCCTTGAGCGGGTTCAGCGCCTTCTGCACCTGCTCCGGGAGCTCGGTGGAGTGGTACACGGGGCGACCGCACTCCGCGCGCGCCGAGATGGGCGCGTGGCAGGTGGTGGGCGGCTCGCTCCAGATCGAGAGCGTGCGATGCCCGCGCTCGCAGAGGTAGAGCGTAGCCAGGCCCTCGCGGGCGCGCGGCGTGGACGATGAGTCGTCGACGTCGTACTCCTCGGCGGGGGTGCCCTCCTCGACGATCTCCTCCTCGACCACGACCTCCTCTGCCACGGGCTCGGCGGCCTCGTCGGCAGCGGGCTCCTCGGCCGGGGCCTCCTCGGTGGCCACGGCAGCCTCAGCCTCGGGGGCCTCCTCCACGGCCTCGGGGGCGTCCTGCTCGGTCTCGTCGCTCATCTGGAAGATCTCTCCTCGGGTTCGAACGGTCGGGGACTATAGCGCCCCGTGGCGGGCAATCCGACTGCACCAGCAGCGGGCGGGCTACTCACACTCCGACGCCACCTCCGGCGCGAACGTCACGCTGGTGCCCTGCACCCCGGCCATGCCGCGCCATGTGCCGTCATTCGGCACGAGCGTGTCGAGGCACGCGCCATTCATGAACTTCTCGTACCCCTCCTCCCAACCGAGGACCGACCCCGTTCCGTCCGAGCCGCCGAAGCGCACCTGGATGGGCCACGGCGCGGCCGCCTTGAGCCCACCGGGAACGCTGACCGCGAGGTCGAACGACCCCCGGGCCCCGGCCTTGCCTGCGAAGGTCACAGCCGTGGCCTCGGCTCCCGGCTTGAGCTCGAGTCCGTCGAGCTGCGACGGGTTCTTGTCCCCGCTGAACACCTGCCCGGCGGAGTTGTCGCACGCGCTGCCCTCGGGGGAACCGAGGGTCACCGGCACGTCGAGCGTGTTCCGGAAGGTGACGACCTGGGTGACCGCGCCGGCCATCTCCGGGCACGGCGCGGCGGCGGCCTTCTCGGCGCCTGTCGATGCGGCGGTGTCCGCGGATGACGAACTGCCGCATCCGACGAGTGTCACGGGCACGGCTGCTGCCACGGCGACGAGCGATGCGATCTGAAGTCGGTTCATTCGGAGCGCTCCTGTGATCGGGAGGTTGAATCCACGGAGAGGATACGGGAAGTACGCTGCGCCTCGTGCACCCCGAAGACCCGCGCACCGTGTGGGAGGACGTCCCCGCCGGCGACCTGCAGTTGCGCATCCGGCGCCCGCCATCCGCCGAGGACCTGCTCGACGAGGACGAGTTCGCCGATGATGAGCGTCTGCCCTACTGGGCGGAGGTGTGGCCGAGTGGACGGGTGCTCTGCGGGGTGCTCGCCGGCATGGACCTCACGGGCCGCACGGTGATCGAGCTCGGGGCCGGCATCGGGACCGGCGCGATGGTGGCCGCCATGCGCGGCGCCCGGGCGCTCAGCACCGACTGGTACGAAGCCGCAGTCGAGTTCAGCCGGTGGAACGCGCGCAACCTCGGGCTTGACATGAGCGCCACGGTGATGGACTGGCGCGATCCGCCCGCGCAGGTGCTGGCGGGAGCACCGTACGACCTCGTGGTGGGCGCCGACATCCTCTACGAGGCCCGCAACGGCGAGGCCCTGGGGGTGCTGATACCGGCCCTGTGCGGCCCTGCCACCGAGGTGATCATCGCCGACCCGCGTCGCCCCGATGCCCGCGCGTTCGTCGACGGCATGCAGGCTGCGGGGTGGGGATACCGGCGGGAGGACCTTCCCGTGCCCGGAAGAATCGACGAGACCGGGGCGATCGTGCACGTGCACCGCTTCACGCCCCCGGCCCGGAAGCACAACGAGCCGGTCGTCATCTAAACTCCCGGCTCGCCGATCCTCGGTAGCTCAATGGTAGAGCATCCGGCTGTTAACCGGAGGGTTGTAGGTTCGAGTCCTACCCGAGGAGTTGCGTCCGGCGAGCGCCGCCACCAGCCCCCTCGAAGCCGTCGGTAACAATTCACCACCGGGGCGCGAGGGCGGCGTATCG
Source organism: uncultured Actinomycetes bacterium (assembly GCA_903928615.1). Taxonomy (GTDB): domain Bacteria; phylum Actinomycetota; class Thermoleophilia; order Miltoncostaeales; family Miltoncostaeaceae; genus SYFI01. The sequence goes on from CAIYRJ010000041.1 coordinate 2,275, forward strand.
TCACCTCGATGGCGAACCGCATTCGGGTGGGGATCAACGGGTTCGGCAGGATCGGCAGGCTCGCGCTGCGCGCCGGCATCGACCGCCCCGACCTCGAATTCGTGATGGTCAACGAGGCCAAGGGTGATGCGGCAGTGGGCGCGCACCTCGCGGAGTTCGACTCGGTGCACGGCCGCTGGCACCGAGCGATCAGTGCGGGCCCGGATCACCTCGCCGTCGACGACCACCGGATCGCCTGGAGCAGCCATCCGGACCCCGCTGACGTGCCATGGGATGAGCAGGGCGTGGACATCGTCCTCGAGGCCACCGGGCGCTTTCGCACGATCGAGGCCCTGCGCCCGCACTTCGCCCAGGGGGCGCGCACGGTGATCGTTGCCGCGCCCGTTGCCGACGCGGCCGCCCTCAACGTGGTGGTGGGCGTGAACGACCACCTCTACGACCCGGCCGTGCACAACGTGCTCACCGCCGCCTCGTGCACCACGAACTGCCTCGCGCCGGTCGTCAAGGTAATCCACGAAGGCATCGGGATCTCCCATGGGATGATCACGACATTGCACGACCTCACCAACACGCAGTCGATCCTCGACACCCCGCACAGGGACCTGCGGCGCGCGCGCGCCAGCAGCATGTCGCTCATCCCCACCACCACCGGCTCGGCGACGGCCATCGGCATGATCTTCCCCGAACTCGCAGGCCGCCTCGACGGCATCGCCGTGCGTGTGCCGCTGGCCAACGCGTCGCTCACGGACTGCGTCTTCGAGGTGAGGCGCCCCACGAGCGTCGACGAGGTGAACGGCCTTCTGCAGGACGCCGCCGATGGCCCGCTCAGCGGCATCCTCGGCGTGGAGCACAAGCCCCTCGTCAGCATCGACTACGTGGATGACCCGCGCTCGTCCATCATCGACGCCCCCTCGACGATGGTGACCGACGGCACGCAGGTGAAGGTGCTCGCCTGGTACGACAACGAATGGGGCTACGCGAACCGCTACGTCGAGCTCGCCGGCATCGTGGCCGCGCAGATGGACGCCTAGCACCGGTGGGAGAAGCCGGGGACCGCACGGACCTGCGCACCTACGGCTTCGTCACGGCCGCGTACTGGGCGGACACCGTCACGGATGGCGCCATCCGCATCCTGGTGCTGTTCTACTTCTACCAGTTGGGGTACAGCCCCCTGCAGGTGGCGTTCCTGTTCCTCTTCTACGAGATCTTCGGCGTCATCACCAACCTCTTCGGTGGGTGGATCGCCGCGAGGTGGGGGCTGAAGTCGACGCTGGTGGGCGGGCTCTCGTTGCAGATCGGGGCCCTGCTGATGCTGGCGCTTGCTCCGGCGGCCTGGCTGGTGGTGCCCTACGTGATGGTGTCGCAGGCGGTGAGCGGCGTCGCCAAGGACCTCACCAAGATGAGCTCCAAGAGCGCCGTCAAGATGGTCGTGCCCGACGGCGCATCGGACGCCCTCTTCAAGTGGGTGGCCATCCTCACCGGATCGAAGAACGCCCTCAAGGGCGTCGGCTTCTTCGTGGGCGGCCTTCTCCTCACGGTCGTGGGGTTCCAGATGTCGCTCATCATCCTCGCGGTGCTCGTGGGGTCGGCCCTGCTGATGGTGCTGGTGGCGGTGCACGGTTCGCTCGGCCGCGGCACGGCGGGCGCCAGGTTCTCGCACATGTTCTCGAACAACCGGGCGGTGAACCTGCTCTCTGCTGCACGGGTGTTCCTGTTCGCGTCGCGCGACGTGTGGTTCGTGGTGGGCCTCCCCGTGTACCTGCGCAGCGTGCTCGGGTGGACCTTCTGGGAGGTCGGGGGGTTCCTCGCCATCTGGGTGATCGGCTACGGCATCGTGCAGGGCGCATCTCCGCGCCTGCTGCGCCGGCGGGACGGCCGGGTCCCCACCGGGTTCACCGCCGCGTGGCTGGCCTTCGCGCTGGCCCTCCTCCCCGCCGGAATCGCGCTCGCGCTCGTCACCGGGGTGGATCCCACCCTCATCCTCGTCGTCGGCCTGATCCTCTTCGGCATCGTCTTCGCGCTCAACTCCGCCGTGCACTCATTCCTCATCCTGCACTACGCCGATGGCGACAGGGTGGCCATGAACGTCGGCTTCTATTACATGGCGAATGCCTTCGGCAGGCTCGCCGGCACCCTGCTCTCGGGCCTCCTCTACCAGTGGCAGGGACTCGAAGCCTGCCTCTGGGCGTCGGCGATCATGGTGGTGGCCGCTGGCATCATCTCCCTCGCACTGCCACGCGAGAGGGGGGCCGCCACGGCACGGAGCAGCGTGCAGGCCGCCACCTGATCCCTACTGGTCCTCGAGGTAGGCGCGAAGGCCGAGGAGCGCAGCATGGTGCTCCGCAGGAATCCACTCCCCCGGGTCGATGCCCGATGCGTCGGGCTCCGCGCGGGTCCACCAGGTCACCCGGCAGCCGGGGTTGAGCGGCTTGACGAGGAAGACGTTCATGTGCCCCTCCACCGCCAGGCCACCGATCACCTGCGATACGAGTGCGAGATCCTCGTCGTCGACGCTGATGAACCGCTCCTGCACCTTCGTGCCGTCCGTGCGCTCAAGCACGCGCACGTCGCGCACCGGGTGGCTGCGCACGTACTTCGGATGCCACCGGCTGATGGCCGAGGGATCGCGCAGCACGGCCCACGCCGTCTCCGGCGCGACCGCGATGTCGATCGACACCTCGTAGTCCGGCATGGCCGTCCCTAGGCGGGCGCTCCCGCCTTGTCCTCCACCGGCACGAAGTCGAGCTCGGTGACGATGTCGATGGCGTCGGCCACCGAGCGGGCGTTCGGGCAGTGGTGCGCGTGGATGGAGTTGCAGCGCTCGGCGGCCTCGCGGTGCTCGGGGGCGGCCTTGAGCGTGTAGCGCACGATGATGCGGCGAAGGCGCAGCACGTTGTCATCGTCCACCCCGACCTCGCCGATGGCGTCCGCAACCAGGTCGTCGCCTGTCGCGGTGATGCCGCGGGCCTTCAGGGTGCCGCCGAAGGTGCCGATCAGGCAGCCGGCCACCGATGCCACGAGGTAGTCGAGGGTGCCCGGGTACTCGGGCACCGAGCCGGGCGGGAAGCCGTAGTGCTCCCCCTGCCAGCCGGGAACGCCGAACGTCACGTCGGTGCCGGTCATCTCGAGCACGGCCTTGCGAATGGGGGCCTGCTCGCGGGTGAGGTGCACTCGCACCTCATGAACCTGGTCGTTCGCCATCACTCCTCCGATCCGGGGTCACTCACCTGGGGATGATACGGACCGCGCGGCCCCCGAACCCGGTGCGGAATCCGCTCAGGCGCCGTAGCGCTCGTCCAGGCGACGGTGGTCGGGCAGCCCCACTGCGTCCGTGATCTCCTCGAAGGTCATGAGCGTGGACGGATCGGGGCCCGACCCCGTCGCCGCGAGCGCCCCATACGTGGCGCGCAGCGCGTGGCCCGCGGCCAGGATGCCGCTGATGCCCCACAGCACGAGGCGGAAGCCCATCTCGCCCAGCTGCGGGGTGGGGACGATAGGCGTCCTCCCCCCCTCCACCATGTTGGCCA
>CAIYRJ010000042.1 GCA_903928615.1 uncultured Actinomycetes bacterium
AGTACCTCTCGGCCGGCATCTGGACCGACGAGATCGAGGACGTCGAGGAGACCCTCGACAACGGCGTCTTCTGGTAGCCGCACCGGTGCCGTGAAGCTCCCCGAGTCGCTGGCCGAGCAGGTGATCGCGCACGCCCGCGCGGAGTTCCCCAACGAGTGCTGCGGGCTCATCGCCGGGCACGGCGACGTGGCCACCCGCGTGCTGCCCACCACCAACGCCGAGGGCACGCCGTTCATGTACGTCATGGACCCGCGCGAGCAGATGGAGCTCATGGACGCCATCGACGACGCCGGCGAGGACCTCGTGGCCATCTACCACTCGCACACGCGCTCGGCGGCCTACCCCTCGAAGACCGACGTGGAGCTGGCCTTCTTCGACCAACCGCTCTACGTGATCGTGTCCCTGCAGGACGCCGACACCCCGGTGATCCGCGCCTTCCGCCTGGCCCGCTCGGCCCCGGAGGGCGAGCAGATCAGCGAGGAGCCGGTCGAGATCACCTGAGGCGTGCGCGCGCCGCTCCGGCGGCGTGGCGTGCCGTCATGGCTCCCGGCGGGTGATGGTGCCCACCCGGTCGAGCGCGCGGTCGAACGACAGCACCTCACGCCCGCCCGTGGCCTCGGCCTGTGCGGCGAGGTAGGCATCCGCGAAGCCCAGGCGATCGCCTTCGTAGATCGCGAGCGCCCGCAGCAGCACCGGGGTATCGATGGTGGCAATGGTCGGGTGCGCGATGACGGCGCGCATGAGGTCGGCCACCCGCGGGCGCGGCACCTCGTAGACCGAGGTGAGCACGTACACGCACTCGGCAAGGACGACGTCGCACAGCAGGAGGACGTCGTGCGATGCCAGCGCCGCCGTGGCCCGGCGCGCCATGCCGGGGGGATCACCCGTGAGGTGCCGGATGATGACGTTGGTGTCGACGAAGGCGGTCAGCCCGGGGCCTCGTCGAGGTGGCGATGCGCGCGTCGCAGCACGTCGTTCCACGCCATCCCCTTGACCGCCGGTGGCACGGCCACCGATCCCGCGAGGGCGATGAGGTCACCGGACTTCGCGATGCTCGCGCGGCCGTCCTCCACCCTGAACACCAGGGAGTCACCCTCGACGAGGCCGAGGGCATCGCGCACCGACTTGGGAATGGTCACCTGCCCCTTCGAGGTAAGCCGTGCCTGCACGTCCACCATAGCCTCCTTACTCATGAATAAAAGTAAGGATACCGCGCGAAAAGCGCGCGGGTGGTTACGTCCCGCGCCCGGCGCCTAGGCCTCGACCTCTCCCAGCCTGCCGGTCTTCACGTCGTAGATGAATCCGCGCACGCTGTCGGTGTAGGGGATGAAGGGGCTGGTGCGCACCCTGCGCATCGACATGCGCAGGTCCTCCTCGGTGTCGGCGAAGGTCTCGACGGCCCAGGTCGGCCGGATGCCGGTCTCGTTGTGCAGCGACCGCAGCAGCTCGTCGTCGGTGAACCGCAGCATCCCGCAGTCGGTGTGGTGGATCAGGATGATCTCCCGCGTGCCGAGGAACCGCTGCGAGATGACCAGCGAGCGGATCATGTCGTCGGTCACCGTGCCGCCGGCGTTGCGCATGTAGTGCGCCTCGCCCGGGCGCAGGCCGAGCAGGGCCTGGGGGTTCAGCCGCGAGTCCATGCAGGCGACCACGGCGAGCTTGAGGGTGGGCTCCACTCCCAGGTCGCCCTGGGTGAACGAGGCGGCCCACTCCTTCGAGTAGTGGAGCAGGTCATCGGTTGCGCTCATGGCTGAATGATGCCCGCTTCGCGCGGAGCTAGCCGCCCACGAGCTGGGCGAGCCAGTAGAAGAGCGGTATGCCCACGATGAGGTTGAAGGGGAATGTGATGCCGAGCGCCGCGGTGAGGTAGAGCGCGGGGTTGGCATCGGGCAGGGCGATGCGCACCGCCGCGGGGGCCGCGATGTACGACGCGCTGGCGGCCATGACGCCCAGCACCATGGCTCCGCCAACCGAGAGGCCGGCCACGGTTCCGAGCATCACGCCGAGGCTCCCGTTGATGAGCGGCACCACGATGCCCACCACGATGAGACGCGGGCCGTATTCGCGCAGCCCGGTGGACCGCCGCACCACCGTCACGCCGAGGTCGATGAGGAAGAGCGTGAGCGCGCCGAAGAAGAGGTCGTTGAAGAGCGGGTCCACGAGCTCCATGCGCTTCGGCCCGGCGATCCAGCCGATGAGCAGTCCGCCGGCCAGCAGCACGATGCTGCGCCCGAGCAGGGCCTCGCGCAGCGCGCCCGTCCAGCCCTGCCGCGCCTCGCTCACCTGATCGGCGGCGAGGGTGAGGGCGACGATGAT
>CAIYRJ010000043.1 GCA_903928615.1 uncultured Actinomycetes bacterium
ATGAGCAGGGGGGCGAGGGCCCCGATGAGCACGTGCTGCAGCATGTGGGCGGAGAGCAGGCCGCCCTGCGCGACAACGGCCACCGGGGCGCACACCGACAGCACGAGCACGGCCACGCCCGACCAGAGGAACGCCGAGCGGCGCCTGGCATCGGCGGCGGAGGCATCCCACGCCGGGGAGGTGCGGATGCCCAGGCCAAGGGCGGCGATCAGGGCGAGCAGCAGGCCGGGGAGCACCCAGAGCGTCCACCAGCGCTCGGAGTTCACCCGCCCGAGCGCGCCCTCGTATCCGCTCCAGAACTCGCTCGCGCCGCCCGTGGCACCGGCGACGACGATGCCGACGGCGACGATGGAGGCGCAGACCAGCGCGATGAGGATCCAGCGGGCCCGGGTCACCTGCCGGACGCTATCGCGCTCGTGCCGTAACGTGAGCGCGTGCGTGACGTTCCCATTCGCGGCGAGATGATCCGCCTTGGCCAGTTGCTGAAGCTCGCCGGACTGGCCTCGGGCGGCGGCGACGTGAAGGCGATCCTGGCGGACGGCGTGACCGTCAACGGGGAGCCCGACGACCGCCGCGGTCGCCAGCTGCGCAACGGGGACGTCGTCGTCGCCGGCGGTGCCGAACTCAGGGTCAGCGCGCAGGCATGACGGTGACGTCTGGCCCGTCCAGATGCGCAGCGACGTGGGACAATCGGGATATGGCTGAGATCGGACACACCGCGATCGGCGCGTGGAGCGGCGGGCGGGTCATGCACTTCGGGGAGCCGCTGGATGACGCCCGGCTCGAGGCGCTCATCCGGCCCGGCGCAGACATCTGCACGGTGGTCACCGCGGACGTCTACGCGGAGGGGGAGGCCGACCGCATCGTCGGACGCGCCCTCGAGGGGCTGCCGCGCGACTCCTACTGCGTCGCCTCGGCGATCGGCCACGACTTCGTGAACGGGGTTCGACAGGGGTCGAGTGGGTTCCCGCGCTTCACGAACCCCTCCCTGCGCGGCGAGGACGAGTACCGCGACTACCTCTTCGGCGCTCTCGAGGCCAGCCTCGAGCGGTTGGGCACGGACCACGTCGACCTAGTGATGCTCCACAACCCGGACCGCACCGGCTACACCAGCGAGACGGTGTGGCGGGCGATGACGGACCTCCGGGCGGAGGGGCTGAGCCGCATGATCGGCGTGGCCCCGGGACCCGCCAATGGCTTCACGCTCGACCTCATCGGCTGCGTCGAGAGGTACGGCGACGAGATGGACTGGGCCATGATCATCCTGAACCCGTTCGAGCCCTGGCCGGGGAAGATGGCGCTGCCGGCTCTGGCCGCGCACGACGTCAAGGTGCTGGCGCGGGTCGTCGACTACGGCGGCATCTTCCACGGAGACCTGCCGGACGAGGACGCCCTCACGCCGGGCGATCACCGCGCGTACCGACCCGCGGGGTGGGTTGCCGAGGGGCGCAGGCGCCTCGCCGAGATCGTCCCCATCGCCGAGCGCCACGACCTCACGCCGCTGCAGCTCGCCGCCCAGTGGACCCTCGCGCAGCAGGCGGTGCGGAGCGTGGTTCCGACCTTCATCCAGGAGGCGGGAGAGAATCACAAGACGGTGGAGGAACAGCGGCGCGAGCTGGCGGCAACTCCGACCGAGATCGTGCTCACCGAGGACGACATCGCGGAGATCAACCGGCTCGGCGACAACCACGGGTGCATGGCGCTCAAGGGCGGCACGCCCGGTCACGCGGGTGAGCCAATGCCCGATTCGTGGCCGATGGCGCCCGATCTCGAAGAGGTCGCCGCGCGCTGGGGCATCGAGCCGGCGCGAGACCTGGTGAAGTCGGGGGGCTGATCCGGCGGGGCCGGGTGCCGGATGCTGGGCTACTTTCCCAGTAGAACCCACCCACGGAGGCCCCGATGTCACGGAAGCGCATGAAGAAGCGCGCACTCGCCGCACTGGTCGTCGTGCCGGCCGCCGCTGCAGGCAGCCTTGCCATCGGCCTCTCGGTGGCCGCGTCCCAGGGTGCGCTCGGCGGGGATCCCATCACGGGTCAGCCGCTGAAGGAGCCCGACACGGTGCGCTCGCTCAACGGTCGCCTGGCCATCACCTTCACGGCCACGAGCAGCATCGTGCGCCTCGGGGGGCGGAACGTCGGCACCTGGGCCTACAACTCGATGGTGCCCGGGCCCACCCTCGAGCTCAACCGCGGTGACTACCTGCAGATCACCAACGTCAACAAGCTCCCCGACCAGCCCACCAACCTGCACACGCACGGGCTCCACGTGTCCCCGAAGGGCCAGGGCGACAACGTCTTCGTCAACTCGCCGTCCGGCAACACCTTCACGAACAAGTACAAGATCCCCGAGGATCACATCCCGGGGCAGTACTGGTACCACCCGCACCGGCACATGTACGTGACCAACCAGGTGGCGGCCGGCATGGCGGGCACGATCATCGTGAACGCCGACACGCCCGAGGAGCGGGAGCTCGCGAAGTACCGCACCCGGCTCATGGTGTTCCAGCAGTTCCAGGTGGCGGACGGCGTGGTGCAGGGTGCGGGTGCGAGGTCGTCGGCACCCCTCCTCACGTACGTCAACGGCCAGCTGCAGCCGGTGGTGGACATCCGGCCCGGCGAGATGCAGCGCTGGCGCCTCTCGAACATGCAGGCCAACAACTTCCTGCGCATCCAGGTGCCCAGCGGCATGAAGGCCTGGATCATCTCGACCGACGGCAACCCCACCAGCCGCCCGATCCCGGTGGAGGACATGCTGCTCCCGCCCGCCGGGCGCCGCACGATCCTCGTGCGCAAGGACACCCCGAGCGACCTCGTGGTGCAGAACATCCCATGGGGCGAGGGGAAGCAGGCCATCGCGCAGCAGGACCTCTTCACGGTGCGCACCGCGGGCTCAGCGCGCCAGAAGCAGTCGCTCCCGACGCTGCAGACCGTCATGCCCGACCTGCGCGGAAGGCCGGTGGCCAACAGCCGCACCGTGATCTTCTCGATGGGGTCGCCGCTTCCGGGCAGCACCACCCCGCAGTTCCTCATCAACAACATGAACTACGACAGCTGGGGCAAGAAGAACCTCGCGTCGATGAAGCTGAATACCGTCGAGGAGTGGACCCTCACCAACACCTCGGGCGAGTACCACCCGTTCCACATCCACATCCAGCCGTTTCAGGTGGTGTCGATCAACGGGGTGCCGGTGAATGGCGTGGAGTACCGCGACACCGTGCAGATCCCGCCCATGGCCAACGGCGTGCCCGGCAAGGTGGTCATCCGCCAGCTCTACACCGACTTCACGGGGCGCTTCGTCATCCACTGCCACATCCTCTTCCACGAGGACAACGGCATGATGGCGCCCGTGCAGGTCGTCAAGTAGGGCACCCGCACGGGGGCCCGGCGTCGCTGCACGGCGCGCCGGGCCCGAGGGCGCCGCGCGGTCAGAACGAGGGCGGAACCTCGTAGCGACCGGGGGAGAGGATGCCCGCGGGGTCGAGAGCCTCCTTGATGCGGTGCTGCAGGTCGAGCGATGCCGGCTGGGCGTGGTCGAGCACGCTCATCAGCCCGTTCGCCACGCGCCCGAGGGTAAAGCCCTCGGCGCTCATGCGCTGGGCAAGCTCCTTCGCGCAGCGCATGGCCCGGGCGTCATCGCCCTCGCGCTCGCGGTCGAACACCAGCGAGATGGTCATGAAGATCGCGCGCTCGGTCACGCAGTTGAACCCGAGGTTCGGCTCGAAGCCGTGGTGCTTCATGATCTGGCCGGCGAGGTCCGCGGCGTCGCGCACGTCCGTGCCGCGCAGCGGCAGGATGGGGTCCACCCAGAGGAAACCCACGCGATCCCGATCGAGGTCGAGCTCATCGGGCACCGGCGTGCTCTTGCGGAAGTACGCACCGGACACGCCCTTGCCGCGCGCAACGCCGATGAGGCGCGTGTTCACCCAGAACCGGTCGAGGATCTGGTCGAGGTGGAAGCCGGTCTCCGCCAGCACCTCGTCAGCCATGGCGTCCTTGCGCGCCATCACGTCGGCATCGAGGAACACCAGGGCGTCCACGTGGGGCCTCAGCACCTGCTCCACGATCTCCCGCTCGGCGGCGTACTGGGCGTCCGACCAGCAGTAGAGCGCGCCGAACCCGTTCCAGTCGTCGATGCCCCACTTCTGCTTTGCCTCGGCCACGGCCTCGGGGCTG
>CAIYRJ010000044.1 GCA_903928615.1 uncultured Actinomycetes bacterium
AGCACGATGGCCGAGACGAGCGGCACCGTGGCCTCGGGGCGCAGCAGGTCGGTCTCGCGGCTGGCGGGCCCGCCGCCGCGCACGTCCACGCCGCCGCGGCTGCCCTGGGGGAGGATGACCGCCGTGCACCCGGTGCCCGCCTCGGCATCGGTCCAGTGCCCCACCTTGACACCCGGCACGTCGGTCAGCACGTCTCCCCCATCTCCAGCGGCTGGCACTTCGGGCACCAGTAGGTGCCCCGCTGCGCCACCACGCCCTTCTCGATCGTGGTGCGGCAGCGCGGGCATGGCTCGCCCTGCCGGCGATGCACGAGGAAGAGGTCCTGCATGCCGCCCCGGCTGCCGTGGGCGTCACGGTACCGGTCGAACGACGCGCCCCCCACGGCGATGCCCATGCGCAGGCGGTCGCGAATGGCGCGGTGCAGGCGCCGCACCTCGGCCGGGGTGAGCGAGCCACCGGGGCGACGCGGATGCACCCGGGCGCGGAAGAGCGCCTCATCGGCGTAGATGTTCCCGACGCCGGCCACGATGCGCTGGTCGAGGATGAGGGCCTTGATCGCCGCCGTGCGCCGCTCGAGCGATGCCCCGAGCCGCCGCGACGTGAACCGCGGCGACATGGCGTCGACCCCGGTGCGCTTGCCCCAGGCCCTGGTGCGGGCCGAACGCCCGGCCGGCAGGAACCACGCGCGCCCGAAGCGCCGCGAGTCGGCGAAGGTGACCACCGAGCCGTCGTCGATGCCCAGCACCGCGCGCGCGTAGGGCGTGGGCTCATCCGGCTCGCCGGGCGTCCACAGCAGCTGGCCCGTCATGCGCAGGTGCATCGCAAGGGCCTCGCCGTCGTCGAACTCGATGAACAGGTACTTGCCGGTGCGGCGGAGCTCGCGCACCGACCTCCCCGCAAGGCGCTGCTCGAATGCGGCGGGGTCCTCCGGGTCGACCAGCAGCGGGTCGAGCACGCGTGCGCTCGCGATGGTGCGGCCGCCGATGTGGTCGGCGAGCTGACGGCGGATGGTCTCCACCTCGGGGAGCTCGGGCATCAGTCGCCCACCACGATGGCCGCGGACACCATCTCCATGCCGCGGTCCACGAGCCACTGGTCGGATCCATGCACGATCGCCACCACGTCACCCGCGGCCACGGGCGCCCCGGTGCGCGCCACCACCTCCACGCCGGCCAGCGGATCGATCACCTGGCCGGGGTCGAGGCGCCCGGCGCCGAGCCATCGGGCGGCGGCGCCAATGCGCCCGGCGTCCGCCGCGCTCACGGTTCCCGCCCGGTCGGCCTGCACGGTGGACCGTATGGCCGCGCGTGGCAGCAGGTCGACGTGGGCCACCACCGAGGGATCGCCGCCCTGGGCCGCCACCCACCGCTCGGCGGCCGCTGCGCCGCGGCCATCGCGGAGCATCTGCCGCACCGCGCCGACGTCGCCATCGACGCCTGCGGACTGCAGCGCGGCGGCGGCCAGCGCGCACGCGGAGTCGGCGAGGCCGGCATCACCCCCACCGCAGAGCACGGCGAACGCCTCGCGCACCTCGAGCACGTGGCCCGCCACCCCGGCCATGGGCTCGGCGCGCTCCGATGCGATCGCGGCCACCGTGCGATTCCACTCCCCCCCGAGGCGCTCCGCCAGATCGCAGGCAGCCCGCGCATGCTCCATGTCGGGGAGCAGCGCGCCGGAGCCCCCGGGGATCTCCACGGCGAGGCCACTTGCGCCGCCGCTGATGCCGCGGGCGGCGGCGGCGATGGCCACCATGGCGTCGCCCTCGGCGGTGGCCGTTGCGTCGCGCAGCGATGCGAGCCGGCGCTCCTCCGGCACGAGGCGCTCGCCGGGCTCTGCGATGACCATTGCAGAGTCACGCGCCTGCAACACCCATTGCTCGACGTCCATCTCGGATCGCATGCCCGGGATCGCCTCCACGGCGTCGAGCACGCCCCCCACGTGGGCGATCGACCGCGCGCCCGTGGACGCCACGATCACGCCGCCCGCCGCGGCAAGGCACGACGCCGCGATCACCAGCGCGGAGTCACCCACCCCACCCGCGCTGCGGATGTCGGCCGTCGGCCCGAGACGCGCGAGTTCAAGCCGATCCCCGCCCGCCAGGAGGGCCCTCACGACGGCCAGCGAGGCCTCGTATGGAACACCGCGGAGGCCCGCCGTGGCGCACCAGGCAGCCATCTGCGCGTCGGAGGCGGCGCCGGTGGTCCACGCGTTCACGAGGGCGGCCACGTCGGCCGGATCCACCGGTTCACCGCGCCTCGTGCGCTCCAAAACCTCCAGCGTGGGCAGCGGAACCTTCATCACCGGCGACGCTAGCAAGGGGTGGTATGGTCAATCACATGCGTCGATCAGCCCTTCTGGCTGTGCCCCTGACCATCGCCGCGCTCGCCGCCCCCACGTGGGCGGTCGCGCAGCAGGCCCAGGGCACCACGACAAGCGGCACGACTCCCACCACCACGGGGTCGACCACGCCGACCACCTCCACCCCGGCCTACACGGGTCCGCCGAGGCTGTCCGGCCTGCGGCTGCGCAACCTCGTGAAGGCCCAGCAGGGGCACGCGCGCTTCATGCTCGGCATGAAGTCGGCGGGCCCCGGCACCTTCACGGTGAAGATCACCAGCCTGAAGGACAAGAAGGTGGTCCGCACCATCACGACCGCGGCCAATGAGCCCGGCGGGCAGGTGTGGTTCCTCGTGCAGGCGGTCAACGACCAGGGCTACCAGCTGGCGAACGGCCCCTACTCGGTGAGCATCTCGGTCACCGACGCCCAGGGCCGCAAGGCCAAGGTGCTGAAGAAGAACATCAAGCTCGAGCTCACCCCGCCGCGCGGGCGTCTCGACGGCTTCACCGTCCCCAACCTTCCGGCCATCGCGCGCCAGCTGAAGATCCCCGAGGGCGGGCAGCTGGTCACCGCGCTCGGCCCCAAGGGCGTGCTCGTCACCGCCGGCCTGCGTCGCGGCGACGTCATCACCAAGATGAACAACCTCGACGTCACGACCCCCGGCCAGTGGACCGCCGCGCTGAAGGCGCTGCCGGCCGACACCGCCGTGCCGATCGAGTTCCGCCGCGGCGCCGAGGTGCGCACCGGCACGATCTCCGTGCCCCCCGACTGGAACCCGGCCCCGAGCTACGAGAAGGCCTTCCCGGTGCTCGTGAAGCGGAACCCCAACAAGCTGGGCTACCTGCTCGCCGCCGCGCGTGACCGCATCGACGCCGGCAAGCCCGACGACGCCCAGAAGCTGCTCGACAAGTGGCCCAAGGGCCTCAAGACCACCGGCATCGGCCAGATGCTCCAGGGCGAGATCCTCCTCGACAAGGACGACCTCAAGGGCGCCCTCGCCGCGTACAACCGCGCGGTGAAGGAGGACCCGAACCTCGCGCCGGCGCTGCTCGGCCAGGGCCTCGTGCTCTCGCGCCTCGACCGCACGGCGGAGGCCGTCCCGGCATTCCAGGCCGCGGTCACCGCCGACCCGGGCAACGCGATCGCGCAGGCGTTCCTCGCCTACGCCCTCATCGCCACCGACCAGTTCGAGCCGGCCATCGCGGCCGCCACCGAGGCCGTGCGCCTCGACCCGAACTACGAGGACGGCTACGTGGCCCTCGGCCTCGCGCTCATCGCCACCAACCAGAAGGCGCAGGGCGTCGCCGAGCTCAAGAAGGGCCTCCTCCTGATGTCGGACCAGAAGCGCGCCGACCAGCTCATCGCCGAGAACCTGGAGCCGAACCACCCCTAGTAGGTGGGGAGGCCACCTCCGGTCCCCACGGGAGCGCTGTCGATCCCGTGAGGCCCCGGAGGGACTGACCCCGGGGCGCTTCCGAGGGCCGCAGGGGGCGGTTGCATCGCTGCGGACTACCGCAGCGGTCCGGGATGGTTCGTACTTCGGGGTTGCGGCCACTCGCCGACACGGGATCGGCATTTGCGGGGACCGCAAATGCATCATCCCCGGCTGCGATCGCCGCAACCCCGAAGTACGAACCATCCCGGCTATCCGCGAGTTGTCCGCGGGGATGCAACCGCCCCCTGCGGCATGCACCACGCGCCCGGGGTCAGTCCCTCCGGGGTCCCGCGGGGGCTACAGCTCGCCCGTGGGGTCCGCTTCCTCTTCGTCTTCC
>CAIYRJ010000045.1 GCA_903928615.1 uncultured Actinomycetes bacterium
AGGGGTCTGCGCCGGTGGCACTCGCGATGGCCGATGCGATCGGGGTTCCGTGGCCCGATCCCGATGAGCGCCGTGATGACCGCCTCGCCGCGCTCGTGGGCGCCCTGGCGCGCCCCGGGGCCCCGGGGCCGTCGGCATGGGCGCTTCGCCTCGGTCTCGGCGTGCGGCCCGAGGCGGCAGCGGGCGCCGCGATGCCGGCATGGGCGCGGGCCCTGGCCGCCGAGGTGCGCGCGGGCCTGTCACGGGCGGCGGACCTGCGGGGGGAGGCTCCGCCATCGCGTATCGATTCCATGTTGCGCGACATGCCGCCGGCGGCGCAGGTGGGCGCCCTCGTGGGCGGGGCCGACGTCGTCTCGCGCTGGTGGGCGGACTGGCGCGACATGGCGCCCGAGGTGACGGGTGCCGACCTCGTGGCTGCGGGTGTGCCGCCCGGTCCGGCGATCGGCCGCGCGCTGCGCGCTGTGCGCGCGGCGATGCTCGACGGCCAGGTGGACGGGCGCGGCGAGCAGATGGCCCTCGCGCTGGCGGAGGCGGGGAGCTACCGCTGAGCACGCCCGTGGTGATCGAGGTGGATACCGGCGACACTCCTGTGCGGGCGCTCTTCAGCACCCGCGAGGGCGGCGTGAGCACCGGTGGGCATGCATCCCTCAACATCGGCGCGACGACCGGCGACCATCCCGATGCCGTGCGCGCCAACCGCGAGGTCCTCGCGCGCGCGGCCGGCTTCGACCCCCTGCGCGCCGTGGTGCTCACTCAGGTACACGGCGCCGACGTTCTCGCGGCGGGGGCTGGCGGGGGAGCCGGGACCTTCGCCGGATCCCTCGAGGGGGTTGCCGAGTGCGACGCTGCGGTGACCCGTGCCCCGGGCGTGGCGCTGCTCGCCATGGGCGCCGATTGCCCCGTGATCGCCGTGTGGAGTGACGACGGCGCCGTGGTGGCCGCCGCGCATGCCGGATGGCGCGGTATCGTCGCAGGCGTGGTGGCCGCCGGCGTGGAGGCCACGGGCGTCGCTGCCGCGACCCTTCACGCTGCGGTGGGCCCGCACGTCGGGCCGTGCTGCTACCCGGTGGACCATGGCCTGAGGACGGTGATGGCGGGCGCGTACGGGGCCGACGTGGTGTCGGGGGACGCCGTGGATCTCGGGCTGGCGTGCCGGCGGGCGCTCGAGCAGGCGGGCGTTGCGCCGGAGAGGATCCACGTGGAGGACGCCTGCACCGCGTGCGACCGGGAGAGGTTCTTCTCGTACCGGCGCGACGGCGCGGCGACCGGCAGGCAGGCTGCCGTCGTGTGGATCGAGGAGGGGGCATGATCGACGTCGATGCCCTGCGCGGTGCGCTGGCCGCGGCCCGTGCGGCGATCGACGAGGCCTGCGCGGTATCGGGGCGCCCGGCGGGGAGCGCCGAGCTGGTGCTGGCCGGGAAGTACGTGGCGGCCGAGGAGGCACCGGCCCTCGTGGAGGCCGGGGCGGGGGTGATCGGGGAGAACCGGCTCCAGGACCTCGTGGCGAAGCAGGACGTGGTGGGAGACGCGGCCACGTTCGACTTCATCGGCCACCTGCAGGGGCGGAAGGTGAAGGACGTCCTGCCGCGCGTGCGGCTGATCCACTCGGTTGATCGCGCCTCCCTCATCGACGAGATCGGGCGGCGCGCGGAGTCGCCGGCCCGGGTACTGCTGCAGGTGAACCTCGCCGGCGAGGAGAGCAAGGGGGGCTTCGCCCCGGACGAGATGGGGGAGGCCATGGAGCGGGCGTCGGTGGCCGGCATCGTGGTGGGTGGGCTGATGGCCCTGCCGCCCTTCGCGACCGACCCCGAGGAGTCGCGG
>CAIYRJ010000046.1 GCA_903928615.1 uncultured Actinomycetes bacterium
ACCACGGGCGGAACGGACACCACGGGAGGCAGCGACACCACGGGGGGAACGGACACCACCGGCGCCGGGGACGGGACCAGCGGCGATGTCGCATCGCCAGGGAGTGGCTCCGGATCGGGCGATTCGGGCGCGGTGGGGGACCCCTCGGGCTGAACCCTCAACCTCAGGTCGAGTGTTTGCGCCGCACCCGGATGCGGCCTCAACCCGCGGTTGACCCCATCTGCAGGGAGGATTAGGGTCGCAACGGACGAAACGTCTGCAAGCCCCCTGCAACGTGCGTTGGGGAATCCGGAGAACCCGAGGAGGACCGGGGTCGTGGAGAGCAGCAACTACCTGGCGGTCATCAAGGTCATCGGCGTCGGCGGCGGAGGTTCCAACGCCGTCAACCGCATGATCGACCACGGTGTGCGCGGCGTGGAGTTCATCGCCGTCAACACCGACGCGCAGGCGCTCACGGGCTGCGACGCCGACGTGAAGATCCACATCGGCGGCACGATCACGCGGGGCCTCGGTGCCGGCGCCGACCCCCGCATCGGCCGGGAGGCCGCCGAGGAGAGCCGCGAGGAGCTCAAGGAGGCCGTGCGCGGCGCCGACATGGTGTTCGTCACCGCCGGCGAGGGCGGGGGCACCGGCACGGGCGCCGCGCCCGTGATCGCCCAGATCTCGCGCGAGCAGGGCGCCCTCACCGTGGGCGTGGTCACCAAGCCGTTCGCCTTCGAGGGCCGCCAGCGCACGCGCCGCGCCGACGAGGGCATCGAGCTCCTCCGCCAGCAGGTGGACTCCGTCATCGTCATCCCGAACGACCGCCTGCTCGAGATCGTCGACCGCAACACGCCCATCACCGAGGCCTTCAACATGGCCGACGACGTCCTGCGCCAGGGCGTGCAGGGCATCACCGACCTCATCACGGTCCCCGGGCTCATCAACCTCGACTTCGCCGACGTGCGCACGATCATGAGCGGCGCCGGCTCGTCGCTCATGGGCATCGGCATCGCCTCCGGCGAGAACCGCGCATCCGAGGCCGCCCGCACCGCCACGTCGTCCCCGCTGCTCGAGACGAGCATGAAGGGCGCCACCGGGGTGATCCTCTCGATCGCCGGCACCAAGGACCTCGGCCTGTTCGAGGTGGACGAGGCCGCCACCGTGGTGCGCGAGGCCGCGGACCCGGACTGCAACGTGATCTTCGGCACCGTGGTGGACGACACCCTGGGCGACGACGTGCGCGTCACGGTCATCGCCACGGGCTTCGACGACGGCGCGAAGGACATCGTGCGCCGCCGCGCCGAGCGCGACCGCCCGGCCTTCGGACGCGAGCGCGCCAGCGAGCCCCGCCGCGAACGCCCGTCATTTGACAGCGGCGACGCGCTGGACGTGCCGAGCTTCCTGAAGGACACGTAGCCAACCCCGGTGTCAGGCACTTAACCGAGCCGCGCGCATCGCGCGATGCTCGGTTAAGTGCCTGACACCGGGGTTCGTGCTCCGCCGCGCTGCGTAGAGTCCGGCCGGTGAGCGACCTCCGAAGGACGACCCTCTACGACGCCCATGTGGCGGAGGGGGCGAAGATCGTGGACTTCGCGGGCTGGGAGATGCCCGTGGAGTACCTGGGCGTGCGAGCGGAGCACCTGGCCGTGCGCGAGCGGTGCGGGCTGTTCGACGTCTCGCACATGGGCCAGATCGAGGTGGTGGGGAAGGGGGCGCGGGACTTCCTGCAGGCCACCCTCACCAACGACATCACGCGCATCGGCCCGGGCCAGGCGCAGTACACCCTGCTGCCCGACGACAACGGCGGCGTCATCGACGACCTCCTCGCATACGCGCTGCTCGACCGCTTCCTGCTGGTGGTGAACGCCTCGAACATCGACCCGTGCTTCGCGCGCATCGCAGGGCTCGCCCCCGACGACATCGAGGTGATCAACCGCTCGCCCGACGTCGGCATGCTGGCCCTGCAGGGGCCCGCGTGGGCCAAGGCCCTCACGCCCATCGCATCGCCGGAGCCCTTCTCGCTCGCCTACATGGAGGCCACCGAGGCCCACGTGGCGGGCGTGCCGTGCCTGGTGGCGCGCACCGGCTATACGGGCGAGCCCGGCGTGGAGATCATGTGCGACGCCGCCGAGGCCCCCGCCATCTGGGCGGCCCTCATGGGCACGCCCGACCGCCCCGACGCCTGCGGCCTCGGCGCCCGCGACACCCTGCGCCTCGAGATGGGCTACCCGCTCTACGGCAACGAGCTCTCGCGCGATCGCACGCCCATCGCCGCGGGGCTCAAGTGGGCCTGCGACCTCAAGCACGGGGGCTTCCCCGGCGCCGAGCGCATGCAGCGCGAGGCCGAGGAGGGCACGCCCGAGAAGCTCGTGGGCATCATGCTCACCGAGAAGGGAATCCCCCGCGGCGGCTGCCCCGTGCTGGTGGACGGCCAGCAGGTGGGCACCGTGACCAGCGGCACCCTCTCGCCGTCACTCGGCGTGGGCGCCGGACTCGCGTACGTTTCCGCGGAGCACGCCGAGCGGGGCATCCGCCTCACGGTCGACGTGCGAGGCAAGCCGAAGGCGGCAGAGGTCGTGACCCTGCCGATGGTCGATTCATCACCGCGCAAGGAGCATCACACGTGAGCGACGAGTCCTATCCCGCAGAGCTGCGGTACCACCCCGAGCACGACTGGGCGCGGGTGGATGGCGACGAGGCCACCTTCGGGGTCACCTGGTACGCCCAGGACGCCCTCGGCGAGGTCGTCTACTACGACCCGCCGGCCGTGGGCGACACGGTGACCGCCGGCAGCTCCTACGGCGAGCTGGAGTCGGTGAAGGCCGTGAGCGACATCATCGCGCCGGCATCGGGCGAGGTGATCGCCGTCAACGACAAGGTGAGCGACGCCCCCGAGCTGGTGAACAGCGACCCCTACGGCGACGGCTGGCTCATCAAGGTGCGGCTGTCCAGCCCGGGGGAGCTCGACGCCCTCATGGATGACGCCGCCTACCGTGAGTACCTCTCCGGCCTCTCGGCCTAGGCGACCCGCATGAGCCTGGAGCAGCGCCTCACCGACGACATGAAGGCCGCCATGAAGGCGGGGGAGAAGGAGACCCTCGGCGTGGTGCGGCGCGTGCTCGCGGCCCTCAAGAACGCCCGCATCGAGAAGAAGGCCGACCTCGATGAGCAGGACGAGATCAAGGTGGTGCGCTCCATCGCCAAGCAGCACAAGGAGAGCATCGAGCAGTTCCGCGCGGCGGGCCGCGAGGACCTCGCCACCAAGGAGGAGTCCGAGCTGGCGATCCTCACGGTGTACCTGCCGCCCGAGATGGACGACGCCCAGCTCGACGCCATCGTGGACGAGGTGATCGCCGAGACCGGCGCATCGTCGATGAAGGACATGGGCACGGTCATCAAGGCCGTGATGGCCCGCACCGCCGGCCAGGCGGAGGGCGGCGTGGTGAGCGCCAAGGTGAAGGAGCGCCTGGGCGCCTAGAGCGCGGCCACGCCTCCGGCGTGGGTCACGGGCAGCGTCACGAGCGGCACCACCACCCGCAGGTGGGTGAGGTCGTCCCTGCCCCGGCGCAGCGACCACTCGTGCGACGACTCGTCGTAGAGGCGCGACCCCATGCCCGCGCTGGCGGGCTCGGTGAGCACCCCGTCGTCGGTCACCTGCACCACCACCCCGGCTCCGTCGAGGGATACCTCGACCCACGCCGCGCGGGCCGCCCCGTGCCGGAATGCGTTGGTGAGCGCCTCGGCCACCACGTCGGCCACGGCACCGCGTGCCGCCGGTGCGCGATCGAGCGCGCTGCGGGCGTCACCATCCACCGAGAGGTGCACGTCGAGCACGCGCGTCCACAGCATGAGCACGCCCTCGAGCGCGTCGTCGAGCGACTGGCCGTCGTCGGACGGCGCCTCGAGCCGGCGCTCCACCTCGCCCATGCGCTCGAGGGCGTCCGCCACGAGCCTCTCCCGCTCCGCCTCGGAAAGGTCCGGGGGCGCCTGCTCGAGCGATGCCGCCACGCCCAGCAGCGCACCCTGAACCGGTCCGTGGAGCAGCGAACCCAGCACCTGGTGCTCGTGGCGCAGCCGCTGCTGGATGCGCGCGAGCGACATCGCGATGCGCGTGAGCACGTCCCGCAGGGCCACCTCGTCGTCACGCGCCAGGGCAGCGGCCGACTCCAGCAGTGACGCCGCGAGCAGGATGATCGTGAGGGTGATGATGCCCACCCACATGTACGGCACCTCGCGGGGCGAGAGCACCCCGAGGCCGGTCGTGATGGCCACCACTGCCGCGGTGGCGAGCGCGTACCCGGCCACCAGCGCGAGTGCCGCCGCGCCCACGGGCATGCGCTGCAGGCGCGGTTCGAGCACGCGGCGGAGCGCGACGAGCAGCAGGGCGTAGATGGGCCAGGTGATGAGCGCGTTCACCACGAGGAACGTGACGCCCCAGGTGGGCCCGAGGAGCAGCGGCGACAGCACCACCGGCACGAGGGTGATGAGCCATGGCGAGTGCACCACGTGCCGCGACGCCCGGGCGACCAGGCGGGCCGTGCGGTCGCGTGAGGGCGCCGTCGCCCTGGCCGGCTCGATCACCGGGTCGGCGGCGAGGATCTCATGGCTCAGGGGCCGGATGGACGTGGCGACGGCCTCCTCGATGCGCGCGGCCTCCTCGGTGGCCTGCCCGCCTGCCTGCACGGCCACGAGTGCCGCCGAGATGCGGGCCAGCGTCGCTCGCGCCGGTGCGAGCAGCTCATCGCGCAGGCGCGCGGCCAGGGCCTCGAGCTCCACCCGCTCGCGACGGTCGAGATCCTCGAGCTCCTGCTGCTTGCGGCGGAGCTCGGCCATCGCGGTGCGGTGCTCGCGCACGTGGTCCACCACGATCGCCGTGAGGCCCAGCCAGATGACCGCCGCGATGGTGGTGGAGATGATGCGCCACGCCGACCCCACGGGATCCTCCGCCCCCACGGCGTCGATGAGCCACGCCCTCGTGGCGGCCGCCGTGGCCCCCGCTGCGGCGAAGGTGATGAGTGCGCGAGCCCACCGCTGGCCTGCCGCCCCGGGGCGCAGCCACGTGGCTCCCGCGGCCGCGAGCACGAGCGCCCCGGCCACGGCGGCGGCAAGCGCGGTCAGCAGGCGCGTGGGCAGCGCGAAGCCCTCTGCCTGCTGCCCGGCGGGCAGGGCGAGCACGATCATCACCACCACGCCCGTGATCACGCTCCACCGCGTGATGGCGCTCGGCCCCCACGCGCGGCGGAGTTCGTTCACGCGTCGGGCCCCTCATCGTCCACGGGCATGCCGAAGGCGCTCACGTACACCCGGGCGGCCTCCACCCGGGCGTTGCGCTCGCCGTCGCCCCCCGTGCCGATGCCGAGGGCCGTATACACACGCTGCACCGACTCCTCGGCGGTGCGCTTCGCAACTCCCCGGCGCCGGGCGATCTCGGCGTTCGAGAGCCCGATGGCGATCATCCGCAGCACCTCGAGCTGCACCGGCGTGAGGTCGGCGATCCGGCCCTCCGGGGCGGAGGGCCGCACCACCGGCGCGCGCGCGTCGTCGAGCGCCGACTCGATGGCGTCCAGCAGCACCGATGCGCTGGTCACCTGGTCCTTGTTCACGAACGCCGCGCGCTCGGGAAGTGGCTGGCGAAGCCCCGCGGCCTGGGGGCTGGGGTAGTGCGACACCACCACGATCGCCAGGTGCGGGGCCGACTCGGCGAGCGCCGCCGCGAGCTGCGCGCCGGTGGGGCGCTCGGCCAGCTGGATATCCACCACGAGCACGTCCGGGTCGAAGCGCTCGAACTCCGCCATGGCCTCGCGGGCGGATGCGCACGTGCGCACCTCGAAGCTGGCCACCACGAGCAGGCTGCCCAGCAGGGAGCGCGTCATCGGGTCGTCCTCGACCACGAGTGCCTTACGCAGGAAGGAGGTTCCCATCCCCGGTATTTACGCATTTCGAGGCACCGCGGCCAACAAGGGGACTCGGTTTCTACGGTATCGGCGTTGCCAGGCTGACGGTGCGATCCCGACCGGCCATCCCTACGGCAGCACGATCACCCCGGATCCCGTGGTGATGCGCAGGTCGCGCGGTCCCTGCGCGCCAACGTCCACGTGCACCTTCTCGATGGCCCCGCAGCGGTGCGCGGCGGCGAGTGCGCCCGGCATGCGCGCCGGGTCATCCCACTGGATCAGGAAGGGCAGCAGGGGGGTGGCACAGGCCTGGGGGATGCCCGCCACGCGCCACGAGAGCACGCTGCCGTCGTCGTTCTCGCGCGTGCCGGGCACCACCTCGTAGCCGCGCACCGCGGCCTCGGCATCGATGTCGTCCACCCGCTCGCACCACATTGCGAGGCCGCCGCCAGCCGCGGCTACCTCGGCCACCCGGGCGGTGAAGCCCACCATCGGCGCATCGGCGTCATCCAGCTGCACGAGCTCGAGATATGCCCCGGCCAGCGGCACGATCGCATTGCGGGTTCCCCAGGCGGGGTGGCGCCCACCGGGCAGCGTCACCAGCCCATGGTCGAGGAGCAGCCCATCGGAGACCGGGGCGATCTCGGGTACCGCCCAGATGACATGATCGAGTACGGTCACGGCGGGCACCGTACCCGGCCGCGTGCCCCGTGGCGGTCCCCTGCGAGCGCCGCGCCGCGTCCGGTTTCAGCATCGACCGAACGCGGGCATCTCCTTGCGCGCTGCGGGTACTCTGTCGCGGGTTTCGGGCCGGGAATCATCCCGCCCACCGCCGTAGAGGGGCGCATTCGCGCCATCAGGAAGACGACGAGAGGCTTACCTTGGGCAACTTTCACGTAACGGAATCGGGCAAGACGCTCGTGACCCTCATCCCGGGTGACGGCATCGGCCCGGAGGTCGTGGACTCGACCGTCCGCATCATCGAGGCCACTGGCGCCCCGATCGAGTGGGAGGAGCGCCACGCAGGCGAGCGCGTCTTCCTCGAGGGCCTCCCCTCGGGCGTGCGCCAGGACACCATCGACAGCATCCGCAAGACGCGCGTGGTGCTGAAGGGCCCGCTCGGCACGCCGGTGGGCTATGGCGAGAAGAGCGCCAACGTCACGCTGCGCAAGCTCTTCGAGACCTACGGCAACATCCGCCCGGCGCGTGAGTACCCCGGCGTGAAGACGCCCTACTCGGGCCGCGGCATCGACCTCGTGGTGGTGCGCGAGAACGTCGAGGACCTCTACGCCGGCATCGAGTACATGCTCACCCCGGGCGTGGCCCAGGGCCTCAAGCTCATCTCGCGCAAGGGCACCGAGAAGATCGTGCGCCTGGCGTTCGAGCTCGCCCGCGCCGAGGGCCGCGAGTCGGTCGTCGCGATGTCCAAGGCGAACATCATGAAGATGACCGAGGGCATGCTGAAGAGCGTGTTCGAGGAGGTCGCCCCCGAGTACGACGACATCGAGTCGTGGCACGTCATCGTCGACAACGCCGCTCATCAGCTGGTGAAGCTGCCCGAGCAGTACAGCGTGCTCGTGACCACCAACATGAACGGCGACATCCTCTCCGACCTCTCGTCGGCGCTCATCGGTGGCCTCGGCTTCGCGCCGTCGGCCAACATCGGTAGCGAGGTCTTCATCGCCGAGGCCGTGCACGGCTCGGCGCCGAAGTACGCCGGCAAGAACGTCATCAACCCGACGGCCATGATCCTCTCGGGCGTGATGATGCTGCGCCACCTCGGCATGTTCGAGGAGGCCGCCCTCATGGAGAATGCCGTCATCGCCACCCTCGAGGAGGGCAAGGCCATGACGCGCGACGTGGTCGGCGACGAGAAGCAGGCCGGCACCATCGGCTACACCGACGAGATCATCAAGAACCTCGGCAAGAAGCCCACCGAGTGGAAGGTGCGCGAGTACAAGCCGATCAAGCTGCCGCAGCTGCCCGCCGCTCCTGACTACGTGAAGGCCAAGACCCGTCAGGTATGCGGCGTCGACATCTTCATCGAGTCGAACGGCGACAAGATGTCCATCGGCCAGAGCCTTGAGAAGATCACCGAGGGCCGCGACCTCTACCTCAAGATGGTCGACTCGCGCGGCACGATGGTGTACCCGCCCAACGACGTGCTCACCGACACCGTGGACGCCTGGCGCGCCCGGTTCATGCTGCGCGATGACTCCGGCGAGCTCTCGGACGCCCAGCTGGTCGACCTGCTGCAGGCCGTGGCGCAGGAGCACGGCTGGTCGCACGTCGAGAAGCTGCAGCGCTTCGACGGCGAGGACGGCTTCACGAAGGCGCAGGGCGAGGACTAGCCCTCACCCGCACCACTTGGGTTCCCGAAAGGGCGGCTTCCGGGCCGCCCTTTCGCGTTCCCGGGGTGGGGTATGCCCATCACATGCGGGTAAAAGCGTTCCGGCGCGACCGGCGCGGGGCTAGGGTGGCCCCACCATGCTTGATGTGCTCCTCGTCGAGGACAACGCGCTGCTTCGAACCTCCCTGGCC
>CAIYRJ010000047.1 GCA_903928615.1 uncultured Actinomycetes bacterium
ACCGTCATGGTGCTCGGCTGCGAGAAGATGAACGACCTCGCCACGGTCGAGGGCACCTCGATCATCGCCCAGGCCGCCGACAGCAAGGAGGAGTACTTCTCCGGGCTGACGTTCCCCTCGGGCACCGCGCTCACCGCGCGCAAGTACATGCAGACCTACGGCGTGAGCGAGGAGGACCTCGCCCACACGTCGGTCAAGAACCACTTCTACGGCGCCCGCAACCCCTCGGCCCACCTGCGCTTCGAGTGCACGGTGGAAGAGGTGATGAAGAGCGCCAAGGTGGCCGACCCGCTCAAGCTGTACGAGGTCTGCCCGATGACCGACGCCGCCTCGGCGCTGGTGCTGTGCCGCCCGGAGATCCTCGAGGCTCAGCCGAACCGCCCGCAGGTGTTCGTGACCGCCACCTCCATGGGCTCCGGCACCTGGTACCAGGCCAGCGACACCCTCGATGACGCCTACAACCTCTTCGCCCGCCCGGCGGAGCGCGCGTATGAGATGGCCGGCATCAGCCCCGACGATGTCGACGTGGCCGAGATCTACAACTCGTTCGCCATCCAGGAGCCGCTCGGCATCGAGGGCCTGGGCTTCGCCAAGCGCGGCGACGGCTGGAAGGGCGCCGAGGATGGCTCGACCTGGCTCGACGGCAAGATCGCCGTCAACCCGTCCGGCGGCCTGCTCTGCAAGGGTCACCCGCTGGGTGCCACCGGCGCCACGCAGGCCGTGGACGTCGTGGAGCAGCTGCGCGGCACCGCCCCCGAGGGCATGCTGCGCGCCGACGCCGAGATCGGCATCTCGGCCTGCCGCGGCGGCCCGGGCTCGGTGGGCGCAATCCACATCTACCAGCGCGAGGGCTAGCCGATGACCGTCTCCGCGATCGAGTTCTCGCGCCTCGGCCCGCCGAAGCTGCACCTCTTCGCCATGAAGTGCGACAAGTGCGGCGAGCTCAGCCCCTGGTGGGAGCGCAGCCACTGCTACAAGTGCGGCAACGACTCGCTCAGCGAGTTCGAGCTGAATGGCAAGGGTGAGATCACCAACTACACGGTGGTGTACTACCCGCCGCGCGAGTTCCTGGGCCAGGAGCCTTACGTGGTGGGCCACATCCAGATGGATGAGGGCGTCAACCTGCCCGCGCCGGTGATGGGCGTCGACCCCGACGCCGTCGAGGTGGGCACCCGCGTGTCCGCCACGCTTCGCCGCATGAAGCTCGGGCACGAGGGCGACATCTACTACTCGTACAAGTTCGTCGTCGACGACGACTAGCCGGCCACCTCGTCCGCCCGCGGCGCGATCATCACGCGCCGCGGGCGGAAACGGGGGGGTGGGGGATACCCCACAGCGGGCCCCGATGGCGTCGTCTAGCGTCCCCCGAAGAGCAGCATCCGTCAACAACCTCCGATCCCGGGATACCCCTGACATGAAGCCACACGTCGCCCTGCCCCGACGGCACCGCCTCGGGCTCATCGCAGCCTCGTGCGCACTCGTCCTGACCGCCGCCTCCGTGGCGGCCCAGACCGCCGCGGCGGTGCCCATGCCGCGCGCATCATCGGTGCTCGCCAAGACCGGCGCCGGCCCTGATGGCATCGCCGTCGACGCCATGGGCAACGTCTACACGGCCAACTCGCGCGCCAACACGGTCACCAGGATCGATGCCAACGGCA
>CAIYRJ010000048.1 GCA_903928615.1 uncultured Actinomycetes bacterium
CGGTGACCACCACGGTCACCCAGATGCGCTCGGCCTGTCCGTACGGCGGCAGCACCGCGAGCAGTGGCAGCAGGGCGCCGATCGCGAACGACAGGGCAGACGCCACCGCCGCCTGCAGCGGGCGCGCCTTGGCGTAGTCGGTGATGCCGAGCTCCTCGCGGGCGTGCACGGCGAGCGCGTCCCCCTTCGAGAGCTCCTCCGCGACCTCCCGGGCGAGCCGCGGCGAGAGGCCCCGCTCCTCGTAGATGCCGGTGAGCTCGTCGAGCTCCCCCGCGGGGTCGTCGGCGAGCTCGCGCGTCTCGCGGGCGATATCCGCGCGCTCGGCATCGCGCTGGGAGCTCACCGACACGTACTCGCCCGCCGCCATGGACATCGCGCCCGCGACGAGTCCGGCGATGCCCGCGGTGACCACCGCCCCGCGATCGGCGCCCGACGCGGCCACGCCCAGGATGAGGCTGGCCGTCGAGACGAGGCCGTCGTTGGCGCCGAGCACCGCCGCGCGCAACCAGCTGGTGCGTCCGGTGGCGTGCTGCTCGAGGTGCGATGGCAGGATGACCATGGGGCTCAACGGTAGTGCCCCGAATTGCGAACATCCGGTAAAGAATCCCCCCGACTGACACCATAAGGCTTGTACTCGCAAGGGTGGCCTGCCACATTACGTCCATGCACTCAATCTCTTCGTGAGGTTGATCTGCATGGCGGTACTGAGCGGCGGACGCTCCGAGATCGGGGGGTCTCGGTCAGCGCGGGAATCGGGGGGTTCCCCGCGCCGTCCGCCGCCGTCCGCTTCCTGCGATGCTTCACCTCGTGAACGGGGTGGGCATCCGCGTGGGCAGGGCCGCCGAGGCCCTTCTCGCCGCGAACTGGCGCGAGGGCACCTCGCGCGACGGCGTGGCCTACGGCTACACGTGCCCTGACGGCGCGAAGTACCCGTACCAGTGGTTCTGGGACTCCCTCATGCACTCCCTGGCGTGGAACGAGGTGGACCCTCAGCGCGCGGCCACCGAGCTGCGATCGCTCGCGTCCGTGCAGCAGCGCGACGGCCTGATCGGGCACACGATCTTCTGGGATGGCCCCGTGCGGCTGGCGCGCCTGGTCTTCTACAACGTGCGCGCGCGCTCGGACATGGCCACGTCCACGATCCAGCCGCCCTTCCTGGGGTGGGCATGGGCCGAGGTGGCCGAGCGGCTGGGCGATGCGGCGTTCGCGGAGCAGGGACGCCAGGTCGTGCGCGCCTACAACGCATGGATCGAACGCGAGCGCGTCGACGCCACCGGACTCGCATGGGTCATCCTCCCCGACGAGACAGGCTGCGACGCATCGCCGGTGTTCGACCGGGCGCTCGGCTGGCGCCGCCACGGCACCCCGGGGTTCGCCGTGCTCGTGGACGAGGCCCGCCGGCAGGGATACTCGTTCCGGCGCATCCGCGCGCGCGGCGGGTTCACGGCGGCCTGCCCGCTGGTCAATACCTCCCTGGCCCTCGGCTACCTCGGGCTCGACGCCCTCGGCGAGCCCGGTGCCCGCGAGCGCGCCCGCGAGATCACCGATGCGATCGTGGAGCACCTCTGGGATGAGCAGTCGGGAATCTTCCGGCTCGCGGGCCCGGACGGCCTGCCGGTGCCCGTGAGCGCCTGGCAGGGCCTCGCCCCCGCGGCGCTGCCCGACCTTCCCGAGGACATCCGCGCGCGCATCGTGGACGACTGGCTCATGCGCACCGACCGCTTCTGGCCGGCGCATCCCGTGCCCTCGGTGAGCCTCGACGACCCCACGTTCATGCCCGGTGACGGATGGATCATCCCGCAGTACTGGCGGGGGCCATCGTGGCCATTCACGCCGCCCTTCATGGTTCCCGCGCTGCTGCTGGCGGGGCGGCGTGCGGAGGCCGCCGTGCTGGTGTCGCGCATCGAGGAGCGCCTCGATGCGCAGGGCTTCCGTGAGTACACCGATCCGCTGGACGGCACGGGCATGGGCGCACGGGCATTCACCTGCCAGGCCGTCATCCTCGCCCTGCAGGCATGGCTGGACCGCGCGCCCATCCCGGTGCGCGCGGCGGAGGGCTAGCCCCGGAGCGACCGTCGGAGCGCGAGCACCCGGTCGAGCGAGGCCTCGGCCTCGGCACGCGGGATGCGCCCGGACGCCATGGCCGACGCCACCCCGCGCATGCCCTTGGCCGCCTCGGCCTCCGACGTCGCGACGATCACCAGGTCCATGCCGGCGACGGCCGACCCCGCTGATGCGCCGGCGGTGCCGCCGTACGGGCGCAGCGCCGGGGTGTCGATGGCGTCCGTGATGGTGACGCCGCGGAACCCGAGGCGGTCACGCAGGAGCCCGCGCACCACCGAGGTCTCGAGCAGCGCGGGTCGCGGCGCCAGCGCGGTGAAGATGATCGACGACACCATGATCATCGGCACGTCCGCGGCGATGACCGCGCGGAAGGGCTCCATCTCGCGCTCGAGCGCGGCGCGCGGGGCGGTCACCCGAACGGCGGCGTCATCGGTGTTCACGCGCGCGCGGCCGAAGCCCGGGAAGTGCTTGGCCGTGGCCACGGCACCCGCATCGGCGAGCCCCTGCGCGAAGGCCGTGCAGTCGGCCGCCACCCCGGCCGGGGTGGTGCCGAACGCACGGCCATCGCGGAAGAGGTCTCCCCCGCGCTGGGCCACGTCGCACACCGGGGCGAGGTCGGCATTCACCCCCGAGCGCAGCATGGCCCGGCCGGTCGCCGCCCCCTCCGCGCGAATGCCCGCGGGGTCGAGCCGTGCGCCCATGCGTGCCGCGCTCATGGTGGGCGGCGCCCATGCCATGCGCTTCACGAGGCCGCCCTCCTGGTCCACCGTCACCAGCAGGGGCTCATCGAGCCCGGCAGGACGCGGGATCGACTGCAGCTGGCGCGTGAGGCGGCCCAGCGTCGCGCGGTTCGGGGCGTTGCGGCTGAACAGGATCACGCTGCCCACCTCACCGCGCGCGATCGCCGCCCGCATCGTGGCGCTCACCGTGGTGCCGTCCACCGGCCAGGTGATGCGCTGCCCGGCGAGCTGCGCCGTGGTGGGCGCCGCCACGGCGGCGGCGGGCACGAGCGCGCACGCAACCACGGCGAGGAGGGCGGTGAGGCCGCGCCCGGCGCCACGCCCAGATGCCCGCGCGGTCATCACGACACCGTCGCCCACCCGACCGCGGTGCCGAAGGAGTTCTTCTGGGCGAAGAGGGGGTTGGTCGCGCTCTCGGCCGATGCCGCATTGGTGGGGATGCGCCTCACCACCACCAGTTCGATGTTCGACTGCGCGGGCATGCCCGTGGTGCGCGGCAGGTACGACACCAGCACGAGCCGGGCGTCCTTGCGCCCGAGCCCGGTGGAGTCGGATCCCTCGAAGCGGAACTCCTTCGCGGTGGGCCATGACACCACGGGCGCGCTGAAGTCCTTGCCGGTGAGCGTGCGGTAGCCGAGCGTCGATCCCGGCAGCTGCGACAGGCGCTTCTGATTGCGCTTGTCGCGGAAGATGAACGTGAGGCTCGTGCGGCACCACGACTCGGCGTCCTCGTAGATGCGCAGGCGCGAGATCACGCGTACCGCCTTGGTGCCATCCGGGGCCGCCTGGTTGCGCGCGCTTCGCGGGCCCTGCTGGTAGAAGGTCTGCGTGCAGGCATCGGGCAATGACGAGGTGGTGGCCGTCGCCGTGGCCGGTGGGGGCGTGGCGCCTGATGACGACACCACGGCAGCGGAGGCCGAGTAGGCGGTGGCGCGCGGCAGCCCGCTGAAGGTGGCGGTGCCGGCCGAGAGCGCCACGGTGGCCGTGGCCCCGCCGGGGCTGAGCGTCACGCGCACCTGCGGGTCGCGCCACGGGCATGGCGCCGTGTCGGGATTCCACGTGACGGACACGCTGTTGCGGCCACCGGTCGCGGTGATGGCCGTGGGCGAGGTGATGGTGTCGCAGATCCAGTCACGCGTCGCCTGCACCTTCGCGTAGACCCCGGGGTACGCCGGGGCCCCGCACGGGGGCCCGCCTCCGTATGGCTCGCCACCGAAGCTCGTGACTCCAATGAGCACGCGCCGCCCATTGATGTCGACGGCCAGGGGTCCGCCGGAGTCGCCCAAGCACGTGTCATTGGACGTTCCGCTGGTGGGGAAACCGCCGGCGCAGAGCATCGACGCCGGGTCGAACAGCGCCCCGTAGGCCGCGCACTGGGCATCGGCGAGCACGGGAACGCCCCCGGCGATCGACTGGAGGATGTACGGGAGGGGGCCTGTGCCGTACTCGTCCATGCTGCCCCACCCCGCGATGCGTCCGTTACTGGCGCCGGTTGGCGTTGCAGCGCGCGCCGCGGCGATGGCGGCATCATCGCTGGGAGCCGGCAGCGAGACGGGCGGGGCGGAGCTGGGCCCCGGCAGTCGCAAGAGCGCGAAGTCCCAGGTGTCGCGGCTGGAGGAGTAGCCCGGATGCAGCCGCGTCGCATCGGCGACCTGGCCTGATGGCAGCGCACGCCTGTCGAACGCGCCCGGGTACAGCGTGAACGATGCGATGGGGACGCCGGACGGGGTGAACGTGCAATGGGCTGCCGTCAGGACCCAGCGTGAGGAGACCACCGACCCGCCGCACAGGCTGCCAGTCGGGTACACGAGGGCGATGAAGGGCCACTCCGACTGCACGGCACCGGTGGGCGATCCGACGATGCGGGTACTCACTCCGGGAGATGCCGCCTCTGCCTGCGCGGGCACGCCGGCGCTCGCGAGGAGTCCGAGCGCAATGGCTATCGAAAGGAGTCGTCGCACCGAGGGGACGTTACAGCCGGGTCCTTCCCCGTAGGCTCCCGCGAGGCGTGTGGCCGTGCATCGCGCGGTGCACGTTGCACAGGCGCTGTCCCGGGCAGCGCCGCATCACCCTCGACGGCATGAATGGAGCCCCGCATGAGCGATGACGACCGCACCCTCGTCGCCGATGGATTCACCGAGACGGCATCCGACTACGAGGACGCCGTGCGGTTCAACATCGAGGGAGGCCAGCGCCTGGTCATGTCGATCCCGGCCGGGAGCTACGACGACGTGCTCGATGTCGGCTGCGGAACGGGCTGGACCACCCAGGCGATCGTCGACCGCTTCCGTCCCGCGCGCATCACCGGCGTGGATCCCTCGGAGGGCATGCTCGAGCAGTTCCAGGCGAAGCTCGGCGGCATCGAGGGCGTCGAGGTGACCCTGGCGCAGGGCGACGTGGAGAACATGCCCGTGCCCGACGCCGCATTCGACCTTGTGGTGTGCGCCATGGCCTACCACTGGTTCCCGCGCAAGTGGGCGGCCGCAGAGGCCATGGCGGCGAAGATGAAGCCGGGCGGGGTGCTGGCCATCCTGTGCTCCGGCCGCGGCGGCGAGCAGGCCTACCGGGACATCCTCGCCAACATGGAGCCCCCCAACTACGTGTGGCTGGGTGCGTTCGACGCCGTGCAGCGGGACATCCCCGAGATGGAGGACTACCTCGTGCAGGCCGGCCTCGAGGTGGAGGACATCTGGATGGAGCGCCGCGTGCGCCACACCACGGTGGAGGCCTACACGCAGCGCATGCGCGTGGTGGCAAGCCACCTGATCGGCGACATGCCGGAGGACGAGGCAGAGGCCTACCTGGCCGAGGTGGAGCGCCGCATGCGCGAGGCATCCGGCCCGCGCGGCTGGACCTACGACTTCACCAAGCTCTACGCCATCGCCCGCAAGCCGGGCTGAGCACCCCCGGCGCCGAGGCAGGCGCACGGCGACGCGCTACGGTGCGGGGGTGCGACGGGCCCCCCGCATCCTGATCGGCATTCTGGCCGTGGCCATCCTGGGCGTGCTGGCCCCGGCGGCGTCCGCCGCGTCGTTCTCGTATGACGCCGGCACGCAGGTGCTGCGCCTCACCGGTGCGTCAGGCGAGGACATCACAATCGAGACCACGGGCAGCGCGGGTAGTCCGGAGTACCTCGCGAGCGCGTCGCTGGCTGGGGCCTCCACGGCATGGACGGGCACCAACCGGGCCGGCCTGCTCGCGTATTCAGTGCCGATCTCGCCGCCCCAGCACGGCCTCACCATCCAGCCCGACGTCGCCGGTGGCCTTCCGCTCGCGCGCATCGAGGTGGTGGACGACACCGGACCGGTGAACGTGATCGTGGCCGGCGGGCAAGAGAGCCCCGGTAGCAACCCCATCCCCTATGCCGACCCCCTCGAGGTCGCCCTCACCCAGGCCTCGTCGATCGCACGCGTCGACGCCGCCGAGCACGACCCCATCTCGATAGGCACGACATCGCTGCTCATCAACGCGCCGGAGGTGCGGCTACAGGATGACATCGCCGCGGCGGGGTCGATCACC
>CAIYRJ010000049.1 GCA_903928615.1 uncultured Actinomycetes bacterium
CCGCGCGTGGAGGGCGCCGTGCTGGGCGCCACGCGCGACCTGCTGCTCGAGAAGGGGTACGGGGGTCTTACCATCGCCGCCGTCGCCGACATGGCGGGCGTGGGCAAGGGCACCATCTACCTGCGCTGGCCCGACAAGGAGTCGCTCGTGGTCGGTGCGCTTGCCGAGGTGTGGGAGCCGGTGGCCGACATCGACACCGGCAGCCTGCGTGAGGATCTCTTCGGCTTCATGACCACCGCCATGCGCGCCATGAACGGCCAGGACGGCCGCCTCTTCACGGAGGTCGTGGCTGAGCTCTCCCGATCGGGGCCCCTGAAGACGTACTGGGTCAATGAGATCTCGCGTCCATGGGTGGAGGTGGTGAGCGCCTGCTTCAGGCGCGGCATCGAGCGCGGCGAGATGCGCGCGGACGTTGACCTCCACGCCACCACCCAGGTGCTGCTCAGCCCGCTGCTGACGGTGCCGATGATGGAGGACAAGAAGATGACGGCGCGCAACGTGAACGCGTGGCTCGACGTCGTGCTCGGGGGCATTGCGCCCTAGGGGACCGCGCTCCCGGGGCTGGCGCGCGGCGGGCTAGGGGATCATCAGCGCGCGGGCGGCGTCCGCGCAGAGGTCGAGCATCGGCTGCGCCCAGATGGCCAGGGCGATGATCGACGCCGCCCCGGCCACGGCCACCGAGGCCACCGACAGCGGCACGCGCAGCCTGCGCGCCGGTCGCGCGCCCTCGGGCGCCGGCGACCACATGACGATGACCACGCGCAGGTAGTAGACCACGCTCACCACGCTGGCCAGCGCGCCCACGATGGCGAGCCAGCTCATGCCGGCGTCCACCGCCGTGCCGAACAGCCGGAACTTGCCGACGAAGCCCGCCAGCGGCGGGAAGCCCGCGAGCGACACCATCGCGAGGGTCATCACCACGCCGGCCCAGGGGCGCGCGCGGCCGAAGCCCGTGAAGGCGATGAGCGTGTCGCCGGCCTCCACCTCGCGCTCGCGGAGCATGACGATGGCGAAGGCGGCGAGGGTCATCCCCACGTAGGCGAACAGGTAGTAGATGAGCGCCTCGGCCCCGGCGGCCGTGCCCACGGCCACGCCGGTGAGCAGGTAGCCGGCCTGCGCGATGCTCGACCACGCCAGCATGCGCTTGACGTTCTGCTGCATGAGCGCGCCGACGTTGCCCACCACCATGGTCACCACGGCGAGGGCGCCGATGAGCGCGCGCCAGTCGCCCGATGCCTGCTGTGTGGCGCCGGTGAACACCAGCAGGAACGCGCCCATGGCGGCCACCTTGGTGCCGGTGCCCATGAAGGCGGTCACCGGGGTGGGGGCACCCTGGTACACGTCGGGCGTCCACATGTGGAACGGCACGGCGCTGGCCTTGAAGCCCAGGGCCACCACGATGAGCACGATGGCCGCCACCAGCAGGGGCTCCGTGAGCAGCCCGTCCATGGTGTCGAGCTTCAGCGCGATGCCCGTGAGCGACGTGGTGCCGGTGGCCCCGTAGAGCAGCGCGAACCCGTAGATGAGGATCGCCGTGCCGATGGATCCGGTGATGAGGTACTTGAGGCCGCTCTCGAGCGAGCGCTCGCGCGACACCTCGATGGCGCACAGGATGTACAGCGCCACCGAGAGCAGCTCGATGCCGATGAACAGCGTGATGAGGTCGCCGCTCATCACCGTGAGCATCATCCCCGTGGCGGCCGCGAGCACCAGGCCCACGAACTCCGGCCGGCGCCCGGCCGCCGAGGGCTCGCCCCACGAGAACAAGATGGTCGCCAGGGCGGCGGGCAGGATGATCCACGTGAGCAGCAGGCCGAAGCGGTCGATGCGCAGCTCGCCCGAGAACGCCACCTGCCGCTCGCCCCACTGGGCCACCGCGATGGCCAGCGTGGCCACGATGCCGGCGAAGCCCACCCACTCGGGCAGGCGCCGCCACGTGGACGGCAGCGGCACCACGGCGAGCACGAGCGCGAGCACCGTGGCCGCGCTCATCACGTAGAGGGTGAGGGCTGCTCCGGCGTTCACGGGATCCACGCCTTCTGGTCGTCCACCGCGCGGTCGGCGGCCGCTCGATCGGGCAGCACGCCGATCTGCTCGATGGGCCGGTCGAGCGCGATCTGCGCGGGCGCCACGGCCAGGTCGGTGCTGGCGCGCGTGGGGGCCACGATGCTGTTGGGCCACACGGCGATCCACACCATCATCAGGATGAGGGGCACGAGCACGATGGCGTCACGCGCGGTCATCTCGGCCGCCCGCCCGCCGTCCTGCACGCCCCGCGGCGGGCCGTTCATGGTGCCCTGGTACATCCGCAGCATGTACACCGCGGCGTAGATGACGCCGATCATGGCGATCACGGCCATCCAGGCGTACTGGTCGAACACCCCGCCGAGGATGAAGAACTCGCCCACGAAGGCGTTGGACCCCGGCAGCGCGAGCGCGGCCATGGTGACGAACAGGAACGCCACGGCCAGGCGCGGCGCCCCCTTGGCGAGGCCGCCCAGGCGGTCGATGTCCTCGGTGCCGGTGCCGCGCGCGAGGATCATCACGATCACGAAGGCCGCGGCGGCCACGATGCCGTGGTTGATCATCTGCAGCACGGCGCCCTGCGCGGCCATGCGGTCGATCACGATGATGCCCAGCACGATGAAGCCCAGGTGCGCCACGCTCGAGTAGCCCACGAGCAGCCGCATGGTGGGCGCGCGCCAGGCGAGCAGCGATCCGTAGGCGATGCCGATGAGCGCCAGGATGGCCACGGGGATGAGCAGGTTGCCGATGCCCTCGGGGAAGATCGGCACGCCCACCCTGAGCAGGCCGTACACGCCGGCCTTGCTCATGACGGCCGCCAGCAGGATGGTGACCACGATGGGCGCCTGCGAGTACACCCGCGGCAGCCAGCCGTGGAACGGCCAGAGGGGGATCTTGATGGCGAAGGCCAGCAGGAACCCGGCCAGCAGCACCGTGGCGGTGGCCTCGCCGAAGGGCACCCCGGTGAGGTCGCGCATGAGGAACGACAGCTCGCCGGTGTGGTCGGCGGCGAGGATTCCCGTGGCCACGATGGCCACGAGCATCAGCAGCGATCCCACCATGGTGTAGACCACGAAGATGAGTCCCGCGCTGCGCCGCTCGGCGCCGCCCCAGTTCCAGATGAGCAGCGCGAACGGGATGAGCATGAACTCCCAGAACACGTAGAACAGGATGAGGTCGCCGGCCGTGAAGAGGCCGAGCAGGCCGGCCTCGGCCAGCATGATGAGCGA
>CAIYRJ010000050.1 GCA_903928615.1 uncultured Actinomycetes bacterium
ACGAGGTGCCGATCAACGAGTCGGGGCAGGCGAGCGCCCTGCAGTCGACGCTGCGCCAGGTGGGATCGGCGCTGGGCACCGCGGTGCTGGGCGTGGCGCTCGCCGTGGCGGTGTCGTCGCACGTGTCGTCGTCCGTGGAGGCCCAGGGCGTGCCAGCGGCCCAGGCCGAGCAGATCGCCCAGGTGGTGAAGTCATCGGCAGGGACGGCCATCCCGGCCCTGGCGGCCGACCCGAAGACCGCCCCACTCGCCCCCGCGCTCGATCAGTCGTTCGCGGATGCCGTGCAGGTGGTGGGCTGGGTTGCCGCGGCCTTCGTGTTCCTCGGCCTCATGGCGTCGTTCCGCATCCCGGGCAACCGCCGGTCGCGGGCGCCCTGAGCCTGGCGCCGGCCCCGGCGCCGGATCAGTACATGTGGACGGGCGTGCCGTACGAGGCGAACTCGTACAGGTACGGCGCGAACGGCGCGGCGATGCGCACGCAGCCGTGGCTGGCCGGATATCCCGGCACGTCCGGGTACTCGTGGAAGGCGAAGCCGCCCGTGAAGTACGACGCGTAGGGCATCCATGAGCTGAACGGGATCGACCAGCTCATGGTCTCCTTGCGATAGATCGAGTAGGTGCCACGCGGCGTGTTGCCCGCCGCGCCGCTCGAGAAGTGGATGGCCCGCACCACGCGACCACTGCGCACCAGCAGCACCACCTGGCGGTCGATGTAGCCCTCGAGCCACTTGCCGCCGCCCGACTTCCTCGCCTGGGGTCGCCCGGCGACCGCGAGCCGCTTCTGCGTGGCGGAGTCAGCGGTGCCGGTTCGCTCGAGGCCGTTCCAGCCCTGGAAGCCCATGATCGCCTGCGAGAGGGCGTAGTTCGAGGTGTTGCCCGGCGTGGCGTTCGCCGGCAGGTACCCGAGCTCCGCGAGGCGGCTCACCTGCCCACGCGGGATATCCATGTCGAGCGTGTGGAAGATGAGGTCACGGATGGCCGGGGTGATGCGCCGCGGGGCGGCCAGGGCCGGCGACGCGTTGGCGGCGTTCGGCACGGTGATGAGCTTGATGTAGTCGTTGGTCCAGCCCGCCGCGGCGAGGCGGTTGCGCAGCTGCATGGTGAGCTTGGGCGGCACGGTGGCATCAACCGAGCCGCGGATGAGCGTGATGTGCTGGCGATTCCTCTGCGCGCGGATCTTCGAGTTGCCACCGAGGGTGACCGGGATGAGGTCCTGCTGGTTGGCGGGGTCGAGCATGACCGTGCGCGTGGGGTCGAAGGCCGACACGCCAAGCGCCCCATCGATGCGGCTGGGCAGGCCGAGGGTCATGCTCACGGCGAACGACGCGCCGCTCGACTCACCGAGCGTCACGAGCCGCGTGCTGTTCATGTCGGTGCGCCGGTCGAGCTGGTTCAGCAGCTCGTCCACGGCGGTGGCATCCACGGCGCGGCGATCGGCCTGCATCGGGTACCAGCACTGCTGGTTGCCGAGGGACGCGCAGGGGAGCGCATCGAGGGCCACGGCCACCGCGCCCGCGCGGTGGATGGAGTAGCCGAAGCGGTCGAGGGCATCCTGCGCGGTGGTGCCCTCGCGGGGGAACACGAGGACCACCGGCGGCCGCACGCCCGGCTTTACCGACTCAGGAGGGCTGATGATGGCGTGGCGCATCACGCCGGCGGCCGAGAACGAGATGTCCTCGTTGGCGCCGGCGGCGAGGCCGGGGACTGCGAGCAGGGCGAGCGCACCTGCGGCGACGGCGAATGTACGTGCGGGCATGCCACGCATATTCTCCGCGACCGCAGGCCACCCCTCCCCATGTATGTTCCGCGCCATGACCGACCAGAACGCCGATATCCGCATCCCGCTCGACCACCTGCCCGCCGACGGGCGCTTCGGCAGCGGGCCGTCCAAGGTGCGCGTGGAGGCCCTGCGCGCGCTCGCCGAGACCGGCACCTCGTACATGGGCACCTCGCACCGCCAGAAGACCGTGAAGGACATGGTGGGCCGCGCCCGCTCGGGGCTCTCGCAGCTGCTCGGGCTTCCCGACGGCTACGAGGTACTGCTGGGCAACGGCGGGGCAACGGCGTTCTGGGATGTCGCGGGCTTCAGGCTGGTTCGCGACCACAGCCACCATGCGGTGTTCGGGGAGTTCTCGTCGAAGTTCGCCCAGGCCATGGCCGAGGCACCCCACGTGGCCAGGGCCACCACGGTGGATGCCGAGCCGGGCAGCCACCCGCAGGTGGTCGCCGTTGACGGTGCCGATGCCTACGCGCTCACGCAGAACGAGACCTCCACCGGCGTGTGCATGCCGGTGGCGCGCCCGGCCGGCGCCGACCCCGATGCCCTGGTGCTGGTGGACGCCACCTCGGCGGCCGGTGGCATGGCCGTGGACCCGGTGGAGTTCGACGTCTACTACCTGTCGCCGCAGAAGGCGCTGGCCAGCGACGGCGGCCTCTGGCTGGCCGCGTGCTCCCCGCGCGCGCTGCAGCGCATCGACGACCTGGCCGACCGCTGGGCGCCGGCGTCGCTCGACCTGCTCATCGCCCGCGACAACTCCGTGAAGGACCAGACCTACAACACGCCGGCGCTTGCCACGATCTTCCTGCTGGTGCAGCAGGTGGAGTGGATCCTCGGCCAGGGCGGTCTCGCCTGGGCCGAGTCGCGCTGCCGCGAGTCGTCGGGCGTGCTCTACGACTGGGCCGATGCCCACGAGCTCGCCACGCCCTTCGTGACCGATGCCGCCATGCGCAGCCCCGTGGTGGTGACCATCGATCTCGACGAGCGCGTGGATGCCACGCAGGTGTGCGCGATCCTTCGCGCCAACGGCGTGGTGGACACCGACTCCTACCGCAAGCTCGGGCGCAACCAGATCCGCGTGGCCACCTTCCCGGCGGTCTCGCCCGACGACGCCCGCCAGCTCACCGCCTGCCTCGACTACGTGGTGGGGGCGCTGGCGGGCTAGGGTCGGGGCATGGCACACAAGGCGAGCAAGGGCGACCGGGCCCCCGACCTCAGCACGAAGGGCATCGAGCGCTTCGAGATCGGGCAGGCCTCCGACAGCGCCCAGGGCGAGCTGGTGAACGCCGTGCGCGACGTGCTGCAGGGGGCGCACCCCGGTGATGTGCAGGCCGTGGCCGACTGGCTGATGGCCGTGGCCGACGGGACATCCCCCGACGACCTGGAGTCACTCGGCGACGCGCTGGCCGAGCAGGACGAGCTGGTGTTCGGCACCCCGCCCGTGCATGGCGATGACGAGCTGGTGGACGACTGGCGCACCGCGCCCTACCCGTATCGCAACCTCATGCGCCGCAAGGCGTACGAGAAGCAGAAGTACCGGCTGCAGGTGGAGCTGCTCAAGCTGCAGGCATGGGTGAGGGAGACCGGCCAGCGCGTGGTGATCGTGTTCGAGGGGCGCGATGCCGCGGGCAAGGGCGGCACGATCAAGCGCTTCATGGAGCACCTGAACCCCCGCGGGGCGCGCGTGGTGGCGCTCGAGAAGCCCACCGAGATCGAGCGCGGGCAGTGGTACTTCCAGCGCTACATCGAGCACCTGCCCACGCGCGGCGAGATCGTGCTCTTCGACCGCTCCTGGTACAACCGCGCCGGCGTGGAGCACGTGATGGGCTTCTGCACCCCCGAGGAGTACGCGGAGTTCATGCGCCAGGCCCCGGAGTTCGAGAGCCAGCTGGTGCACAGCGGCATCCACCTCGTGAAGTTCTGGTTCTCGGTGAGCCGGGCGGAGCAGCAGCGCCGGTTCGCCGAGCGCGAGCACCATCCCTTGAAGCAGTGGAAGCTGTCGCCCATCGACCTGGCGTCGCTCGACAAGTGGGACGACTACACGGCCGCGAAGGAGTCGATGTTCATGCACACCGACACCGAGCAGGCGCCGTGGATCGTCATCAAGTCGGACTGCAAGAAGCGCGCGCGGCTGAACGCCATGCGCTACGTGCTGCATCGGCTCCCCTACACGGGCAAGGATGTCGAGCGCATCGGCGCGCTCGACCCGCTCATCGTGGGCCGCCCCACCCTCGTGCTCGAGGAGGAGCGCCCGGCCCCCTAGGCGGGCGCCCCCGCTACGGGGACTGGTTGGCCAGCTGGGCCACCATGAGGGTGATCAGCACCAGGGCGGCAACGAGGGTCCACCTGCGGCGTGCGGGGCTCCCCTGCCCCAGCCACTCGGCCATGGGCCATGCGAGCGGGTACGCCAGCAGGCCGAGCCTCGCGAGCGAGGTGACCGACCCGCTCGAGAGCGGTACCACCAGCACGAGGAACGCGTAGAGCACCCACGGGGAGCGCAGGCCGCCCTCGCTGCGCCAGAGGCGCGCCAGCAGGAAGACATAGATGACGCCGAAGAGCACATCGCGCACCACCGCCGACCAGTCGCCCACAGAGAGCCCGGTGAGCTCGGAGATGGTTTCCTTGCCGAGCAGGTCGCGCGACCCGATGAGGTCACCCCCGAAGAGACCGCCGAGCGCCTGCCCGACGTCTGCGGGCAGGAGCGACAGCAGGCCCACGCCGAGCTGGCCGCGGCCCCAGGCCGCCTGGGCTTCGAGCGGGAGGTTCCACCCGCCCTGGCGGAACTGCATGTAGGCCAGGAACGCCAGCCCCACCACGCCGGCCGGGAGCAGCGCCTTCACCAGCCGCAGGCGGCGGCCCTCCGACCCCATGGCCCAGGCGATCATCACCACCGGCACCACCGCGAGCACGCCCGTGGGGCGGGTGAGCAGGGCGATCGCCGCCACGCTTCCGGCCCAGCCGATGTTCCCCCTCCATGCGAGGTATCCCGCGAGCACCGCCAAGCCCAGGGCCGCGCCCTCGGTGTAGGCCATCGATGCCGCCACGGCGGGGGGCGCGAGCGCCAGAACCCACGTGGCGCGCACGGCCATGTCCCGGCCGAAGCGCCCCTTGGTGAGGTTGAAGAGCGCGACGAGGGCCACGAGGAACATCGCGTTGCTCACGATGATCGAGACCCAGAACGGGTTGAGCCCCAGCGCGAGCGCCGCCCACATGATCATGGGCATGAGCGGGAAGAAGGCGACGTTGGTGAACACCTCCCCCACCTGGCCCACGTCGAAGGCATAGCCGCGCCGCGCGATGTCGAGGTACCACGTGGTGTCCCACGAGCCGAAGAGGTTGAGGGCCTTCGGCACCGCCTGGTCGAGGCCGATCTCCGCGCGGCCGAACGACAGGCTGGCGATCACCCCGAGGCCCGTGACGAAGAGGCGCGATGCCAGCCAGGCCACCAGTGGCACGCCGAGCCAGGCCCACCACGGAAGATCGGTGAGGCGGTTGATCCATGCTGGCCGCGACGGGCCCGGCCCCGCGGACGCGGAGGAGGGCGCCGGCGGCGGCGGCGCCGGCTGGCCGTTCATCAGCCGGTGACGATAGGCGACCGCCGGTCGGATCGCCGGACCGAGCCCGTGACCAGTGACAGCATCCACCGGGGCGTGCTGCCGCGCGCGTGGGCGACGGCGGCATCCACCAGCGCCCCCGCGTCGTCGCGGTGAACCGGATGCCCATGGCCCATCAGCACGTGCCGGGCGGCGAACCCCTCGAGCATGCGCGGTGGGCGCAGGCGCATGAACGGATGCGGGCCGATCACCTGGTCAGGGCGCGACCGGAAGTAGGGCGGCGTGCCCACGGCCTCGGCCACCACAAGGGCCTGGCGATCGGCCCACCAGAGCGCCGACTCATGCCAGCCGCGGCCGTCGCGCACCACCAGCACCTCGAAGGGGGCGTCGTCGATCGCCTCATGGGGCGTGACCACCAGGGGCACGCCGAGGTCGGCGGACATCGAGGCGCAGTCGCGCCCGTGGCGGTCGAGCAGCTGCAGCACGCCGGCCACGGGCGGCATCCCTGCGAGGCGATCGCGCAGATCAGGATGATCCACGGGGTCGACGAGCCAGGTGTGCTCCCCCGCCACGAGTGCATGGGAAGCGCGTTGCATGAAGCCCGGGTCCGAGGCGATCCAGGTGACCATGTCGTCGGGACCGTCGGTGAAGGTGATGTCCATGCCGCAATGGTGCCGCATGCGCCGGTGCATCTGGGATAGTGGCGGCCGTGAACCCCGCCCGCTCCATCGAGGACCACGCCCTCATCGGCGACAAGCGCACATGTGCGCTGGTGGCCCGCGACGGGGCCATCGACTGGTTCTGCACGCCGCGGTTCGACGGGCCGGCGGTGTTCTGCTCGCTGCTGGGCACCGACGACAACGGCGAGTGGAGGGTCACCCCGCAGTCGGGGGTGCGGTCGTCGTCGCGGCGCTACGTGGGCGAGACTCTCGTGCTCGAGACCACCCTCACTGCGGACGAGGGCACCGTGAAGGTGACCGACTTCATGTCGCCCGAGCCCACCGGTCCGTGCATCGTGCGCATCGTCGAGGGCGTCGATGGCGCCGTGCCGATGGAGTCCGCGGTGTCCGCGCGCTTCGAGTATGGCCGCACGCGCCCGTGGGTGCGCCACTTGCCCGAGGGCGCGGACCTCATCTGCGGGCCCGAGGCCATGCGGCTGGTGTCGCCCGTGCACCACGGGCGCGTGGAGGGCGACATGGTGGCGCGCTTCACGGTGAAGCCCGGCCAGCGGGTGGGAATGACGCTCAACCACCATGCCTCGCACCTGCCGGCGCCGGCCGGACCGGATCCGG
Organism: uncultured Actinomycetes bacterium; assembly: GCA_903928615.1. Classification (GTDB taxonomy): domain Bacteria; phylum Actinomycetota; class Thermoleophilia; order Miltoncostaeales; family Miltoncostaeaceae; genus SYFI01. The sequence goes on from CAIYRJ010000050.1 coordinate 6,623, forward strand.
AGCACGCGCTCGCCGAGGCGCTGTCGTGGTGGGAGGGCTGGAGCTCGCGATGCCCCTTCGAGGGTGAGTGGCGCGAGCCGGTGGTGCGGTCGCTCATCACGCTCAAGGCGCTCTCGTATGCGCCCACCGGCGCGATCATCGCCGCGGCCACCACCTCGCTGCCGGAGCACCTGGGCGGCGTGCGCAACTGGGACTACCGGTACGGCTGGCTGCGCGACGCCTCGTTCACCCTCTACGCCCTCATGCTCGGCGGCTACACGCGCGAGGCCGTGGCATGGCGCGACTGGCTGCTGCGCGCGGTAGCCGGCGATCCCGAGGACATCCAGATCATGTACGGCGCCGCCGGCGAGCGGCGGCTCGCCGAGTGGGAGGTGCCGTGGCTGCCCGGCTACGCGGGCTCGCGCCCCGTGCGCGTGGGCAATGCCGCGGTGGACCAGTTCCAGTTGGACGTATACGGCGAGGTGATGGACTCCCTGCATGTGGCGCGGCGCATCGGCGTGGAGCCCGACCCCGATGCGTGGTCGCTCGAGACCGCGCTCATGAACGCCCTGGAGTCGCGCTGGCGCGAGCCCGACGAGGGCATCTGGGAGGTCCGCGGGCCGCGGCGCCACTTCACCCACTCGAAGATCATGGCCTGGGTGGCATTCGATCGCGCCATCCGCGCGGTGGAGGAGTCGGGCCTCGAGGGCCCCACCGACCGGTGGAAGGCCATTCGCCAGGAGATCCACGACGAGGTGTGCCGCGAGGGCTTCGACACCACCCTCGGATCGTTCGTGCAGGCCTACGACGTGCCGCGGCTCGACGCCAGCCTGCTGATGATCCCGCTCGTGGGGTTCCTGCCGGCGGACGACCCGCGCGTGATCGGCACGATGGATGCCATCCAGCGCGACCTCACGCGCGACGGGCTAGTGATGCGCTACGCCGATGTCGGCAGCGAGGGCGTGGACGGCCTGCCCGCCGGCGAGGGGGCCTTCCTGCTGTGCACCTACTGGCTCGTGGACAACCTCGCCATGGCGGGGCGCCACGACGAGGCGCGGGCGCTCTTCGAGCGCCTGCTCACCCTGCGCAACGACGTGGGGCTCATGGCCGAGCAGTGGGATCCGGTGTCGGGACGCATGCGGGGGAACTTCCCGCAGGCCTTCTCGCACGTGGGGCTCGTCAACTCGGCGTGGAACCTCGGCAGCAAGGGCGGCGCGGCCGCCCGGTGGGCGCCCGCGGGCAGCCCGGTCACCGCCGGGGCGTAGGCGCCGCTAGCGCCGCGCGCCCTCGCAGGCGATGCCGTCGCCGTCGCTGTCGAAGCGGTGGATGTCGGTTCCCACCACGCGGAACCTGCGCGCGGTGATGTCGGAGCAGTCGATGTCCGGCGGGGGCGACGGAATGCACGCGCCCGCGTAGTTGGGGTCGCAGCGCCCGGATGCCGATCCCGCGGCGGCGCCTGCTCCCGCGCCCGCTCCCGATGATGAGCCGCCGCCGTACTGGGGCTTGGTGGTGTCCCCGTTGCACGGCGGGCCCCACACCCCGAGTCGGCCCTTCTTCGCGCGCACCTCGGCGGCGAGGAACGGCCCGGCGTACCGGAACGGGATCTGCCCGTAGACGTAGGTCTTCGCGAAGCCCGTGCGCACGAGGCGGTAGTTCACCGACCCGCGCGCGCCGCCGGCGCTGCCCACGTACACGTAGCCGAGGAACCGGTTGTACTTGTCGCGGGCGTCCTGCGTGGGGTCGCTCTCCACCCGGATGCGCGTGCCCGCCGGAAGCAGCCGGGCGGCCTCGGCCGATGCCGCGGGTCCCCCGCACTGCACCGGGTAGCCCGGGCGCTTGGTCTCGGGCGTGTCGATGCCGATGAGCCGCATGGTGTTCTCGAAGCCGCGCGACTGGAACTTGATGGTGTCGCCATCCACCACCCTGGTGACGGTGCCCTGCAGCACCACGGGCCCCGCGGCTACGGCGCCCGGGGCAGCGACCGCGAGCACGGCGGCGGCGGCGAGTCCAGCCCTGGTGACTGTCACCTGATGACGAAGGCGTCGCAAATGGCGTGGCATTGTCATGGAGGTGTATCAGGGGGGCACGGGTAGCCTCCTTACATGGGTCCGATCCGTTCGTTCATGGCGTGGGAGGCAGCGGGCGGCGCGGCGCTGCTGGCCGCGGCCGTGGCAGCGCTCATCTGGGCGAATGCGGCGCCCGATGCCTATGCGGCGTTCTGGGCCACCGAGGTGGCCGGGCATTCGCTCAGCGCGATCGTGAACGACGGCCTGATGACGCTGTTCTTCCTGCTCATCGGCCTCGAGGTGAAGCGCGAGCTGGCGATCGGCGAGCTCGCCGATCGGCGCGCGGCAATCGTGCCCTTCGCTGCGGCCCTGGGCGGCATGCTGCTGCCGGCCGGCATCTTCCTGCTCATCGCGGGATCCACGCCGGCGGCGAACGGGTGGGGCATCCCGATGGCCACCGACGTGGCGTTCGCGCTCGCCGTGCTGGCAGCCCTTCGCTCGCGCGTGCCGCCGTCGCTCTGGGCCTTCCTGCTGGGCGTGGCCGTGATCGACGACATCGGCGCGATCATCGTGATCGCCGTGGCCTACTCGGGCGGCATCAGCGGCGCGTGGCTCGCTGCGGCGGTGGCGTCACTCATCGCGTTCTGGCTGCTGATCCGGCTCGGCGTGCGGTGGGTTCCGCTGTACGTGGCACTGGGCATCGCGGCGTGGGCGTTCACGGCGATGTCGGGGGTGCACGCCACCATCGCCGGCGTGGCCATCGGCCTGCTCATCCCGGCCACGCTCGCGGGGCGCACGCCTGATCAGGCCCCGCTCGCGCGCACGGTGCACCTGCTGCACCCGTGGTCGTCGTTCCTCGTGCTGCCCATCTTCGCCCTGGCCAATGCCGGCATCGTGTTCGCCGCCGGTGAGTTCGGCACCGAGGGGGCGGTGGCCGCGTCCGTGGGCGTGGCCGTCGGGTTGCTGGTGGGCAAGACGATCGGCATCCCGCTCGGTGCGTGGATCGCCGTGCGGGCCGGCCTCGGACGCATGCCCTCGGGCGCCAACTGGACGCAGGTGGTGGGCGTAGGGATGGTGGCCGGCATCGGATTCACGGTGTCGCTCTTCATCACCGACCTCGCCTTTGACGACCTCGCCCTGCAGGACGCCGCGCGGATCGGCGTGCTCGCGGGATCGGTGGTGGCCGCCATCGCCGGGGCCACCATGCTGTGGGCCGCATCCCGGCGGCGCGAGGCCGCGGGCGACAAACGTGCCTGACCCGCGCGCCTGACCCGCGCGGCGGGGGTGCGATGCGACCGCCCGCCGGGGGAATCCCCCGGCGGGCGGCGAACATGCGGCCCATGCGTCCCATCACGTGCCTGCGCCTCACCGCGATCGCCGCTTCGGCGGCAGCCGCCTGCGCCCTCGCGCCCACCGCCCTGGCGGGCTACACGTCGAGCATCGCGCAGCTCACGCCCGCCGAGCGCAAGGCCATGACCCCGTCCGTGTGGCGCAAGGGCTGCCCGGTGGGGCTCGACGACCTGCGCGCCGTGCGCGTGAGCCACCGCACCTTCGGGGGCGGCGAGGCCACGGGCACCCTCGTGGTGCATGAGGATGTCGCGCCGGCCGTGGCGCGCATCTTCCGCAGCCTGTACCGCGGCGGCGTGCCCGTGAGGAAGATCGAGCCGATCGAGAAGTACAAGGGCAGCGACTTCGACTCGATCGAGGCCGACAACACCTCGGCCTTCAACTGCCGCAAGGCAACGGGCAGCGGGCGGTGGAGCAACCACGCGTACGGCAAGGCAATCGACATCAACCCCATCGAGAACCCATGGGTTGAGCCGGGCGGCGTGGTGTACCACACGGCCAGTCGGCCCTTCGTGAAGCGCACGCCCCGACCGGGCATGGCCGTGGAGGGCGGCGCGCTGGTGCGCGCGTTCGACCGCGAGGGCTGGAAGTGGGGCGGCCGCTGGTCGGGGACCAAGGACTACCAGCACTTCTCCGCCGACGGCGGCTAGGCGCTTGCAATACTGCGCTTCCCGATGAGCGCAGGCGCCACGCCGAGGAGGCAGACACATGCCGGTTGAGTTCGATCAG
>CAIYRJ010000051.1 GCA_903928615.1 uncultured Actinomycetes bacterium
AGGTTTGCGACGTCTGACCTCAACGACCTCTACCGCAGGGTCATAAACAGGAACAACAGACTCAAGAGGCTGCTTGAACTCAACGCCCCTGATATCATAGTCAGGAACGAGAAGAGGATGCTGCAGGAGGCGGTTGACGTGCTTTTTGACAACGGCCGCCGCGGTAAGGTCGTCACCGGAGCAAACAAGAGGCCGTTCAAGTCTCTGAGCGACATGCTCAAGGGAAAGCAGGGCAGGTTCCGCCAGAACCTCCTGGGCAAGCGCGTGGACTACTCGGGCCGCTCGGTCATCGTGGCCGGCCCCGAGCTGCGCCTGTACCAGTGCGGCCTGCCGAAGCTCATGGCGCTCGAGCTGTTCAAGCCGTTCATCATGAGCCGCCTCGTCGAGCGCAAGCAGGTGCAGAACATCAAGGCGGCCAAGAAGATGGTCGACTCGCTGATCCCCGAGGTGTGGGACGTCCTCGAGGAGGTCATCGCCGAGCACCCGGTGCTGCTCAACCGCGCGCCGACCCTGCACCGCCTGGGCATCCAGGCGTTCGAGCCCGTGCTGGTGGAGGGCAAGGCCATCCAGCTGCACCCGCTCGTGTGCACCGCCTTCAACGCTGACTTCGACGGCGACCAGATGGCCGTGCACCTCCCGCTGTCGGTGGAGGCGCAGTCCGAGGCCCGCGTGCTCATGCTCTCGGCCAACAACATCCTGTCGCCCGCGCACGGCCGCCCCATCGCCGTGCCGAGCCAGGACATGATCCTCGGCCTCTACTACCTCACGTACTGCCCCACGGTGTACGCGCGCGAGAAGGGCGAGTCGGGTCCGGGCCGGGCGATCGAGATGATCGACCTCTGGGACTCCGAGGGCCGCAAGTACGTCATCCCGAAGGGCCACGAGGCCCGCATCGAGGGCGTCACCGACTGGGTGGCCGACCCGTTCAAGGAAGTCCCGCAGGCGCCGCCGCGCGCATTCCGCGGCGACGACGAGCTGCTGAGCGCGCTCGACCACGGCATCGTGGGCCTGCAGGACCTGGTGGAGATCCGGCGCGATCCCGACCACGCCGCGGGCCGGCTGGTCACCACCGCCGGTCGCGTGCTGTTCAACCACGAGCTCCAGGTGGAGCTCGACGAGCTGCTCGCGCACGAGGAGAACCCGCACCCGTACCCGTGGCAGAACCGCGTGTTCACCAAGCGCGAGCTCGGTGACTTCATCGAGGAGCTCGTGGACATCTACGGGGCCACGGTGGTCTCGATGATCCTCGACACCTTCAAGGCGCTGGGCTTCCGCTACGCCAGCCAGTCGGGCATCACCATCTCGAAGAACGACGTGGTGATCCCGCCCGAGAAGCCGGAGATCCTCGCGAAGTACGACGCCGAGGTGCAGCGCTTCGAGGACTTCTTCGCCGAGGGCCTCATGACCGCCGAGGAGCGCCACGAGCGCGTGGTGTCGCTCTGGGATGACGCCACCGACGAGGTCGCCGCGGCGATGCAGGACCACCTGTTCCGCCTCAATCCCATCTTCATGATGGCCAACTCGGGCGCCCGTGGTTCGTTCAAGCAGATCCGCCAGCTGGCGGGCATGCGCGGCTGCATGGCCAACCCGAAGGGCGAGATCATCGAGCGCCCGATCAAGAGCAACTTCATGGAGGGGCTCTCGGTCCTCGAGTACTTCATCTCCACCCACGGGGCGCGCAAGGGCCTGGCCGACACGGCGCTCAAGACCGCCGACTCGGGCTACCTCACGCGTCGCCTGGTCGACGTGTCGCAGGACGTCATCGTGCGCGAGCGCGACTGCGGCACCACCGAGGGCATCGACACCCCGGTCGTGCGCGACGGGCACACCAACCCGTCCCTGCTCGGCCGCGTGGTCATCGGCCCGGTCGTGGACTCCTCCACCGGTGAGCTCATCACCGACCTGCGCGGCGACGCGCCGGACGAGGATGACGACGCCGCGGTGGACGCCTGGCGGTCGGTCGAGATCGACAGCGCCCTCATGCAGGAGCTGACCGACCTCGGCACGCGCCACCCCAAGGCGTCCATCACGGTGCGCTCGCCGCTCAAGTGCCGCAGCGCCGTGGGCGTGTGCACGCACTGCTACGGCCGCAACCTCGCCTCGGGCGAGATGTGCGAGCCCGGCGACGCGGTGGGCATCATCGCCGCGCAGTCCATCGGCGAGCCCGGCACGCAGCTGACCATGCGCACGTTCCACACCGGCGGCGTCGCCGGCGCGGACATCACGCAGGGCCTCCCGCGAATCGTCGAGCTGTTCGAGGCGCGCAAGCCCAAGGCGCTCGCCCACGTGGCGGCGCACGACGGCTGGATCCGCATCGAGGACGACGAGTCCCGCCCCGGTGGCGCGATCATCTCGCTCGAGTCGCCGGTGAGCATCGAGGTGGGCCGGAAGAAGGAGCCGGTGCGTCCGCCGGTCACCTACACCGTGCTCAAGCGCACGCAGATCCGCCGCGACCTGGAGGACGGCTCGTGGGTGGAGGCCGGTGACCTGCTCACCGACGGCTCCGCCTTCCCGAGCGACATCCTCGAGGCGCAGGCCGGACTCGACCTGGGCATCACCGGCACCGTCACGTCGGTGTCGGACGGTCGCGCCGACAAGGGCGCCCGCGCGATCAAGGTCGAGGTGAAGGGCGAGGACGGCGTGGAGGTGCGTCACCTGCGGGTGCCGCTCGACCGCCCGGCACCGCCGATCCAGAAGGGCATGCACGTGCGCGACGGCGTGTCGCTCACGGGTCCCGGCTGGGGCGGGGGCGACCGCGCCACCAAGACCGAGGCCTACCTGGTGGCCCAGGTGCAGGAGGTCTACCGCTCCCAGGGAGTGGAGATCAACGACAAGCACATCGAGGTCATCGTGCGCCAGATGCTCCGCAAGGTGCGCATCGAGGACCCGGGCGACACCAACTTCCTGCCCGGCCAGCTGGTGGACAAGCCGGTTCTCTTCCGCGAGAACCAGCGCGTGCGCCTGGCGGCGGCCGACAAGCTGCAGCGCAGCCGCAAGAAGGTGAAGCGCACGCCCGAGGAGACCGAGGAGCTCCTCGACTCGGCGATGGCGCGCTACGTGCCGCTCATCCTGGGCATCACGAAGGCGTCGCTCGCCACCGAGTCGTTCCTGTCGGCGGCCTCCTTCCAGGAGACCACCAAGGTGCTCACCGACGCCGCCCTCGAGGGCAAGGTCGACCACCTGCGCGGCCTGAAGGAGAACGTGATCATCGGGAAGCTCATCCCGGCGGCCACCGGCCTTCGCAGGTACCGCCAGCTGGAGATCGAGCCCATCCGGCGCGCCCCGGCGCTGCTGGAGTTCGACCTCGACGAGCCCTTCTCGCTCGTGGAGGACGAGGTCGACGACCTCGTGGGCCTCGTGGACGCCAGCGGCACCTACTCGTTCGAGCCCGAGCCCGAGCCGGCCCCCGAGGCCGACGGGGACGGCGCCGACCAGTAGCGGCAGCACGCGGGGGGCGCGCCGCCGCCGGGATCACGTCCCGGCGGCGGCCTGCTCCTTCTTCTCGCGATGGCGCTGCCAGAACCACATGGGCGAGTGCCGGTCCTCCGGGTACCGCGCCCGTGACCGGGTCGCCTTCGTGACCCCGTAGAACTTGCGGGCCCACAGCGATGCGGGGCGGCCCAGGCGCAGCGCGCCGATGAAGG
>CAIYRJ010000052.1 GCA_903928615.1 uncultured Actinomycetes bacterium
ATGCACAGCCCACACGCCCCGGCGGTGTTAGCGTGGATGCGCGTGAGCGACCTCCTCGACGACCTGCGCGGGCACCCGCACGAGAGCGCCGTGCTCTTCGACATCGACGGCGTGCTCGCGCCCATCGTGGCCAACGCTGCCGACGCCCGCGTGCCCGACGAGGCGCTCGCCCTGCTGGCCGGCCTGCGCGATCGGTACCTGCTCGCAGGGGTCATCAGCGGCCGCGGCCTCGCGGACGTCGACCGCATGGTGCCCGTGCCGGGCATCGCACGCGGCGGCAACCACGGGCTGGAGATCGCGGGCCCCGGGGCCGAGCCACGCCTGGTCGCGGGAGCGGACGACCCCGTTGCACGACTTCGGCGGTTCGTCGACGGTCTCGATGGCGCCGTGCTCGCCGCCCACGGCACCTGGATGGAGGACAAGGGCGCGTCGGTGAGCCTGCACTACCGCGAGGCCGCCGATCCCGGGGCCGCCGGGGACTGGCTGCGGTCCGAGGTGCGGCCCGCGGCGCGCGAGGCCGGGCTGCGCACCCGTGACGGCAAGATGATCCTCGAGCTGCTGCCGGACATCGACGTGGACAAGGGCTCGGCGCTGGCCGAGCTCGTGCGCGCCGCAGGGGCCCGGAGGGTGCTCTACGTGGGCGATGACCACACCGACGCAGACGCCTGGCGGGCCATGCGGCAGATGGTCGACGACGGGCGCATCGCCTCGGCCTGGTGCGTGCTCGCCGACGGCCAGGAGGTGGACGCCGCGGTGCGCGCGCAGGCCGACGAGGCGGTGCAGGGCACGGACGGCGTGCTGCACCTCATGCGCGCTCTCATCGCCTGACCTGACAGGCGTCGTTGCCGCACCCGGCGCGGCCTTCGGCGGCATTGCTGACTGATATGTTGCGCACGGGCTGACGGGCGTCGGAGGACATGCGGGGACTCGGAACACGTAGCGGGCTGATCACGGTGATCGTCACCGGCATCGTGGCGTTCGGCCTGCTCGCCGCATTCCTCGTGGTCGAGTGGACCACGCGCCCCGTGGTGAACCCGCTGCAGCCCACCGCCGACGGCTCGATCAACCCCTCGAAGCGACCCATCGTGGTGGGCACCACCTCGGGGGCCATGGGCGACCTCACCGTCACCATCGACGGCACCGACGTGAGCGACAAGGTCGCGGGCGCCGGCGAGGGCATCGTGGTGCAGGCCCCCAACCTTGCCGAGGGCACGCACACGATGTCGGTGTCGTATTCGGCCAGCAACCTCTTCTCGCGCGGGGCATCGGCCGAGTGGACCTTCACCGTCGACCGCAAGGCGCCGCCCCTCAAGGTGAATGTTCCCCTTGGCGACGGCGTGAACACCCGCGACGTGCGCTTCGCGGGCACCACCCAGCCCGGCAGCATCGTGCAGGTCACCTGGGAGGGCGGCTCGGTGGCCGTGAAGGCCGACGCCTCCACGGGTTCGTGGAGCACGCAGGGCACCCTGCCCGAGGGTCGCACCGCGGTGACCTTCACCTCCACCGATGAGGCTGGCAACTCCACCATCCGGAAGCGCAACCTGGTGGTGGACACCCAGCAGCCCACGCTCGCCCTCGCCGGTGAGAAGAAGCTCATCAAGCTCACCACCACGGCCGCACCGGTGATCTACGGCAAGGTGGGCGGCGACAAGCCACGCGACCTCATCTTCGGTGCCAAGATCAACGGCCAGCAGATCCCCGTGCTCCGCGGGCGCGACGCGATCGGCGGGAAGACCGCCACCTCCGATTCCCAGGCGGCGAGCGACGGCAATGGTCCCACGCTCACCATCAAGGGCAACAAGTTCGCGCTGGCTCCCGGAAGGCTGGCCGAGGGCAAGAACGTGGTGTCGGTGTGGGTGCGCGACCCGGGCGGCAACGTGGCCCGCCAGGAGTTCACCTCGTTCGTCGACACCTCGAGTGAGTTCGGCACCCAGCAGCTCA
>CAIYRJ010000053.1 GCA_903928615.1 uncultured Actinomycetes bacterium
AGCCGGGCCCCGTATGAGGTGGCCGCGGGCGCCGACCACACCGACACATCGCATGTGCGTGCCCCGGCGCAGCCCGTTGGCACCGTCGTGAAGTAGACGATGTTCTGCGTGGTGTCCACGGCAACCGCGCCACCGACCACCGATCCGCTGGGCGCCTGGTAGGCCACCCACAGCGGTGTATACCGCGGAGGCGAGTTGAACGTCGGCGCCCCCCCGGCGTACGGGCACTGGATGAGCGTGTTGGGGTTGTACCCGTTGGCGGCGGCCGTGGAGTAGCACGACGCATACAACCACTGGGTGTTGCCGCACGCCTGCAGGTTCGTGAAGTACACCTGCGTCGCCCACGACGGCGCTACGCCGTCGAATACCCACGGGTAACCGCCGGTGTACGACCACGCCGTGGCCGCCATGCTTCCCGGGTAGATGTCGACCGTCTGGGGGAACCCGTCGGCGGTGGCGCCCGTGGCCACCAACGGGTTGGAATTCGTCACCACCTGCGCGACCCCCGCGATGTTGGTGGGGGTGAGCGGCGTGCCCCACTGCGTGGAGGCCTCCCCGAGCGCGGACACCTGCCCCTGCGAGCACCCGCCGTTTCCGCTCGGCCCGAAGAACAGCGTGTTCTGGCCGGGCGGACCCGGAGCAGACGCCTGCGCGCTCGACACGGCCAGGCAGGCGGCCATCGCGAACACCGCGACAGCGGCGAGCATGCGGATGAGCACGAGGGATCGCGCGGGGGCCATGCCCTGACTCTACCGCGCAGGCACGCACGCGGCGCAGGCACGGGCGGGGAACCCGCGGCCGCGCGAAGATGCCCGCATGGCGATCGACCCCGAACTGGTGCGCGCGCTGCACCTGGTGTCCGAGGACCGCCGCGGCGCGGCGGCCGACGTCGCGGCGGCGCACCACCTGTTCCAGACCTCGACGATCACCGCGCTCATGGATGCCCGCTACGACGGCGACCTCACCGTGGGCGAGGTCCTTCGCCACGGCGACCTCGGCCTGGGCACGCTGGCAGGGCTCGACGGCGAGCTCATCGTGGTGGACGGCGTGCCGCGCGTGGCGCGGGTGGACGGCTCGCTCTCGCCGGTGGATCCCTCCACCACCACCCCCTTCGCCGTGGTCACGCCGTTCTCGCCCGGCACGCCCTGTGATCTCGGTCCGCTCGACCACGACCAGCTGCTGGCGGCGCTCGACCAGCTGGCGCCGGCGACGGTGTCGGCCATCCGGCTCGAGGGATCATTCCGCCGGCTGAGGCTGCGCAGCGTGCCCCGGCAGCAGCAGCCCTATCCCCCCCTCGACGTCGTGGTGCGCGAGCAGGCCGAGTGGGAGGCCGGCGCCATCGATGCCGTGATCGTGGGCTTCAGGTTCCCGTCCGAGGCCGTGGGCCTCGAGGTTCCGGGCTGGCACCTGCATGCCATCTCGCGCGACCTGTCCACCGGCGGCCACGTGCTGGTGGCCCACCTCGACCACGGCACCGCGTGGCTCGACGCCGCCGAGGAGGTGCACGTGGAACTGCCACCGGGCGTGGAGATGCGCTCGGCGGACGACGCCATGCGCGAGGGCATCGAGCGGGCGGAGACCCGGGCGCAGGGCGACTAGGCGGGGTCCTCCGCGGGGTCGCCGATGCGCGGGACGTCCGCGCGGGCGTCGGCCTCGGCCTCGGCAATGGCGCGGGGGATGATCTCCACCACGGCGGCCGACAGGTCGGACGCCTGCCGGGCGAGCTCCTCGATCTCGGACGCCGGGCGGCCGGCGGCCTCGGCGATTCGCTGCGAGAGCTCCTCCAGCCTCTGCGTGGCCCGGGCGAGTTCCTCGCGCGCGTTCACGCCGCGGCCTCCTCGTTCTCGCGCGCCACGCGACCCAGCACCCCGTTCACGAACCGCGGCGCCTCCGCGGCGCACCACTTCTTGGCCATCTCCACGGCCTCGTCGATGGCCACCGGCACGGGCACGTCACCGCAGCCGAGCTCCCGCACCGCAACGCGCAGGATGTTGCGCTCGAGGGGCGCGATGCGCTCGGCCGTCCAGCCGTCGGCGGCCGCGCTGATGCGAAGGTCGATGGCGTCGCGGTCGGCCTCCACGCCGTCCACCAGCGCCTGCGTGAAGGGGTCGTCGGCGTGCTCCCCGGCGCGCAGGGCGTTCTCCACGAGCTCCGGCACGGGCAGGCCCGTGACATCGCGCTGGTAGAGGAGGATCACCGCCTGGCGGCGTGCCTGGCGCCGCGACACCTCGGCCATCAGCGCGCCCCGCCGCCAAGCGACGGCAGGTGCTCGGCCCGCTCCGTGAGGTACGCGGTGGTGTAGCTGCCCGACCCGAACACCTCCTCGCGCGAGATCTCCTCGAGCAACGGCAGCGTGGTGGGCACGCCCTCCACGATGCTCTCCGACAGCGCGCGCTGCATGCGGGCCACCGCGCGGGGGCGATCGGGCGCCCACACGCACAGCTTGGCGATGAGGGAGTCGTAGTACGGGGGCACGTACCCGCCGGTGCGGCAGAAGGTGTCCACGCGCACGCCGGGCCCCGCGGCCAGCTGGAACAGGCCCAGGCGGCCGGCGGCGGGCCGGAAGTCGAAGGCGGGATCCTCGGCGTTGATGCGGCACTCGATGGCGTGGCCATTGGCCTCAACGCGACCGGTGCGCGACAGCACCTGGCCGTCGGCGATGCGCAGCTGCTCGGCCACGATGTCCATGCCGCTCACCAGCTCGGTGACCGGGTGCTCCACCTGCAGGCGGGCGTTGAGCTCGAGGAAGTAGAAGTCGCCCCTGGCGTCCACGAGGAACTCCAGTGTGCCCGCCGACTTGTAGTTCCACGCCCGGCAGGCCCGCTCGGCCGCGGCGTGCAGCCCCTCGCGGGTGGAGTCGAGCAGGTTGGGGGCCGGCCCCTCCTCCACCACCTTCTGGTGGCGTCGCTGGATCGAGCACTCGCGGTCGCCCACGATCAGCACGCCGCCCAGGCCGTCGGCCAGCACCTGCACCTCCACGTGGCGCGCGCCCTCGAGCAGCTTCTCCACGTACATCGAGCCGTCGCCGAAGGCCGCCAGGGCCTCCTGGGATGCGCTCTCGAACGCGCGCTCGAGCTCGTCGGGGCTGTCCACGCGCCGCATGCCGCGCCCGCCGCCGCCGGCCGATGCCTTGAGCAGGATCGGGTAGCCCGCGTCCTCGGCCGCTGCCATGGCGGCCGCCACGTCGGTGACACCGCCCTCTGAACCGCCCAGCACGGGGAGGCCGGCCTCGACGGCGGCCTCCTTGGCCTGGATCTTGTCGCCCATGCGGCGCATCACGCCGGGGTCGGGCCCGACGAAACGGATGCCGTTGCGCGCGCACTCCGTGGCGAAGTCCGGGTTCTCCGAGAGGAACCCGTACCCGGGGTGCACGGCATCGCAGCCGGTCACCTCGGCGGCGCCGATCACGTTTCGCATGTCGAGGTACGACTCGCGGGCGGGCGGCGGGCCGATGCACACGGCCTCGTCGGCCATCTCGACGGCCGGGGTCTGGGCATCGGCCGTGGAGTACACGGCCACGGTCGGGATGCCCAGCTCGCGGGCGGTGCGGATGACGCGCACGGCGATCTCGCCGCGGTTGGCGACGAGCAGCTTCACGGTGCGAGCACGAACAGGGTCTGGCCGAACTCCACGGGCTCGGCGTTGCCCACCGCGATCTCCTTGATCGTGCCGGCGCGCTCCGCGGTGATCTCGTTGAAGATCTTCATCGCCTCGATGATGCAGAGCACCTGGCCCTGCACCACCCGGTCGCCCACCTTCACGAACGGGTCGGAGTCGGGGTTCGGCGCGGCGTAGTAGGTGCCCACCATCGGGCTCACGACCTTCACGCCGTCATCCGCGGCCGGCATCGGCGCACCGGGCACGGCGGCCGCGGCGGCCACCGCCGGGCGCACGGTCACCCGCGCCCCGCCGATCTCCACGCTCACCTCCGACTGCCCGGCGCCCTCCACCACCTCCACGAGCGTCTCGATGAGTCCGCGGTCCACCGCCATGCCGGTCTCGCCCGACTCCTCGGCGAGCAGCGAGCGGCGGCGATCGACCAGGCGCTGCCCCGACTCGGGGAACTGCGCGAGGATCACCGCGTCCTCCTCGGACACGTCCGACGGCGCCGCGGCCAGCACGGCGGCCAGGTCGGGCGGCTCGCCGCTGGTGCCCGCGCCGCGCGCCACCGCGAGGGCGTCCTCGGACACCGGGCCGCGCAGGCGACCCCGCGGGCCGAGCGCGATGTCGGCGAGCTCGGAGGAGGTCTCGCGCCAGCGCACGCCGTCCATCACGTGCTGGGCGGCCTGGGCCACGATGGCCTCGCCGAGCGGCGGCGCGAAGGTGACGCCGCCGAGGTCGCTGCACACGGCCGCGCACTCCTCGGCCGCCTCGTGCGCACGCGATGCCAGCCCCTGACGGCTGAGGCGCGAGAGCAGGCCGGCGGCGAGGTCGGGCGGCAGCTGCAGCTGCGGGCCGCCGGCGAGCTCGGCCGCGCGACGTACCCGCTCTGGCGCCACCAGCGGCCACAGCACGCGCCCGGCCTCCTCGAGGGCCGGGAGGTCGACGTCGAACTC
>CAIYRJ010000054.1 GCA_903928615.1 uncultured Actinomycetes bacterium
GGTGCGCCACCGGATGCGCCCGGTGCTGGCGGAGAACGACGTGATGCGTCCGCCGTAGTCGCCGACGATCACCTGCCGGCCGGACTGCGTGAGGCTCGACTTCACCTCGCCCGTTGCGCGGGCGGTCCAGATGAGCTTGCCGGTGCGCACGTCCATGCAGAGCACCAGGCCCCCGAGCGTGCCCACGTATGCCCGGTTGCCGATGATGAGCGGCGACGACTCGGTGGAGGTGCCCACGTCGCGGCGCCAGGCGATCTGGGAGTCGTCCTGGTGCATGGCCTCGACGTAGCCGTTGATGGTGGTGAAGAGCACCAGGTCGCCCGCGATGGCGGGCGATGCAGCGGACCGGCCCGTGAGCTTGCGCCACCAGAGCACCTTGCCGGTGTCCACGTCGAGCGCATATGCACGCCGCTTGTTGGTGCCCACGAACAGGCGTCCGTCGTTGACCACCGGCGGGAACTCCAGCAGCGATCCGAGGTCCTGCTTCCACGCCTGCCGGTAGGGCGGGGGCAGGTCGAGGTCGGGGTTGGCGCGGGTGCGCTGGGCGTCGTAGCCGTACTCGGGCCAGCGGTCGGTGCCGAGCGCGCCGGTGGGCCGCTGGGCCTCCTCGAAGCCCGCGGCCGTGCCCAGCTGGTCGCCGTCGTCAAGGCCCCCGCTCACCACGGTGTACGCCACCAGCAGCAGCGCGATGGCCAGGAAGACACCGGAGATGGTCCAGGCGATGGCCTTCTGCGAGCGCGGGATGAGCCTCACGCGGGCGCCGCCCGGCTACGCGGCGCCGGGCTCGCGGCGGATGCCGCCGCTGATGGCCAGCGCGATGACGATGCCGATGAGGAACCCGATGACCGCGCCGAGGATCGTGGTGCGGGCGCGGTTGGTGGTGCTGCCCGACGATGCCGCGCCGGTGGCGAGGGTGACGATGGCGGGGGCCTCGATCTGCTGCACGCGGGCCAGCTGGAGCTCGGAGGTGGTGAGCACCTCGCGCACGTCGTTGAGCTGCGTGAGCAGGTCGTTGGTGGGCTGGCGGCGCGTAGCGGCAGCGAGGCGGATCTCCTCGGCGCGAAGCTGGCGCACCTGGCGCTCGAGCGTGGTGCTCACGGCGTCGTACCCGCCGCTGGCCCCGGCGAGCGCCGCCTTGGCGTACGCGTTGGCGAGGGTGATCGCGCCCTCGCGCTCGGCAGTGGTGGCCGTGATGGTGGCGATGGCCGGCTGGTTGGTGGTGACGGTCCCGGGCGCGCGCGGCACGGCGATGTCGGTGCGCGCGCGCACCGTGGACGGCGTGAGGCCGGTCTCCTTCGCCACCGCGGCCACCACGGCGTCGCCCTGCAGCATGGTGGCGGCCGTGAGCGGGTTGGTGCCGGGCGTGGAGGCCAGGTTGCCCATCATGGTGGTGGCCTGTCCCAGGTACACCTTCGCCGACGCGGTGTAGGTGGTGTCGGCCGTGAACGTGAAGGCGAATGCGATGAGCGCGGCCAGCACCGTGGTGCCCACCACGATCCACTTACCGCGCCAGATGGCGCGCCAGACGTCTCCCAGGGTGATCTCGCGCTCAGATGCCACCGCTCACCGCCTCTTCGTGGCCATCCATCGCCGTGAGCCCGTCCCCGTCGCGCACGAGGATGTGCTCCGACAGGAAGCGTGTCATCACGACGCCCGCCCTGTGTGTTCCGAGTTGGGACGCGACGTCCTCCCCGGCGGCCATCGCGAGGATGAGGAAGGGATAGTCGCCACCTGCGGCGAGGGGCAGCGGGAACCCGCCCCCGAAGCGCGTGTTGATGTCGGTCACGCCCAGGATGCGGCCATCCTCGCGGAAGCACTGGATCGTGCAGGGGCCCACGAGGCCGATGCCCTCGATGACCGCGGCGGCGAGATCCACCAGCTGCGGGTCGTCGAGGGTCTCGCCCTTGATCTGCTCGCCGCCCTTGCTCTGGTACATCGCGCGCGGGATCGCCCCGATGGCGCGCCCGTCGAGCGACGCCAGGCAGTCGATGCTGAACTCCTCGCCGGGCAGCGCGTGCTGCAGCACGCTGGCCACCGGCGTGCGCGAGAGGAAGAAGTCGAGCTCCTCGCGATCCTCGCAGCGGTGGATCCACCGGCCGGCGAACCCGATGCGCGGCTTGATCATCATCGGGTATGGAAGGGCGTCGCGGTCGGTGCCGTCCACCGGCCACGTGGGGGGAGAGGGCAGGCCTGCGCCCTCGAGGATCTCGTGGCACAGCCACTTGTCCTGGCAGGCCGCCGCCACCTCGGGCGAGGGCAGGA
>CAIYRJ010000055.1 GCA_903928615.1 uncultured Actinomycetes bacterium
CGGTACACGTGCCTGCTGCAGCAGGGCGCGCAGGCCCGCGAGGAGTGGGCCCTCGCCCCCGAGGAGCTCGACCGCCTGCATGCCCAGGCCAACCAGCTGAGCCCCACGCAGGTGGTGCGGGCCATCGACCTCATCGGCGATGCCCAGGTGCGCATCCGCCACGGGCAGGCCGATCCGCGCATCCAGCTGGAGCTCGTGGCGGCCAAGCTCTCGCGCCCCTACCTCGACGCAGGCATCGAGGGGGTGGCCGCCCGGGTGGAGCGCCTCGAGATGGGCGCGCCAACGGCGCCGCCACCCGCTCCTGCACCTCCAGCCCGTCCAGCTGCTCCTGCCGCACCCGCGGCCCCGGCCTCCGCCGCACCTGTCACCCGGGCCGCTGCACCTGCCCCCGCAGCCGAAGACGAGGCTGCCGGGGCCACGGCCGACGACGCGCCGGCACCGGAGTCAGGGCCGGGGCCGGAGTCGGATGCGCCCGCCGCCGAGCACCCGTCCGCCGCGCACCCCATGGCCGAGGAGCCGGCGGCGCCCGCCGAGCCGATCCCCGCGGATCGGGAGCACATCGGGCGCGCCTGGCCACGCATCCTGGGCATCCTCGAGCAGCGCTCACCGCATCTCCACGCCTTCCTGCAGGGCTCAGAGGTGACCGGGGTCGCCGATCAGGTGGTGCTCATCGGCGTGAGCGGCAGCGTGGCCGTGGCCATGCTGTCGCGGCCCGACGAGCGCAATGGGGTGGCTGCGGTGATCCGCGACATCACGGGGCAGGATCTCACCGTGGAGTTCAAGGAGCTGCCCCAGGTCGCCGCTGCGGCGCCGGCGGGTGCCGCCCCGGGCGGCGATGAGGGGGCCGATGACGGGCCCGTGGACCACGAGAAGATCATCGAGGAGATCCGCGCGGCGTTCGACGCCGAGCTGATCGACACCGAGAACAGGGAGTAGCCAGCCGTGGGGATGAACCAGCAGAAGCTCATGAAGCAGATGCAGAAGATGCAGGAGGACATGGCGCGCGTGCAGGACGAGCTCACGCGCGAGACGGTGTCCGCATCGGCGGGCGGAGGCGCCGTGACGGCCACCGTCACCGGTGCGCTCGAGGTGGTGAGCATCGAGATCAGCCCCGACGCCGTGGATCCGGAGGACATCGAGATGCTGCAGGACGTCATCGTGGCCGCGATGAACGAGGCCCTGCGCGCCGCGCAGGAGCTGGCGAACCAGCGCCTCGGCGCGGTGACGGGCGGGCTCTCCGGGCTGGGGCTCCCGGGCTTCTAGGCCGCCCCCGCCGCATGTCGTCGATCCTCACGCCATCCATTGACGCCCTCGTGGCCGAACTCGCCCGCCTGCCGGGCATCGGGCCGCGCAGCGCGCAGCGGCTGGCCTTCCACCTGCTGAAGGCGCCGCCCGAGCGCCCGCAGGCACTGGCCGAGGCGATACAGGCGGTGGTCGAGAACATCCGGCCGTGCACGGAGTGCTTCTCGTTCGCCGAGGGCGATCTCTGCCCGGTGTGCGCCGATGCGCGCCGTGACGCGACGGTGATCTGCGTGGTTGAGGAGCCGTCGGCGATCGTGTCGATCGAGCGCACCCATGAGTTCCGCGGGCGCTACCACGTGCTGGGTGGCGCGCTCTCGCCCATCGACGGCGTTGACCCCGAGGACCTCCGCATCGCCGAGCTCGACCAGCGCATCGAGCGCGACGGGGTGACCGAGCTGGTGATCGCCACCAACCCCACCATGGCCGGCGAGGCCACCGCGCTCTTCCTGGCCGACCGGGTGCGTGACCGCCTTCGGGTGACCCGCCTGGCGAGCGGCCTGCCGGTGGGCGCCGACCTCGAGCACGCCGACGAGCTCACCCTCGGCCGCGCGCTCCTCGGCCGCCGCGACATCTGAGGCAATCGTCCCCCGCCGTCGCGCCTGTAAGGCACGGCACGCGGGGCCTAGACTTTCGGGCAGGTGCTGTCGGACTCCGTAAAAGAGTCCCCGCCCGTCACGAACCCTCAGGGAGCGCACCCGCGTGACCATCCCGGACAACCCACAGGACGCCTCTCCCGCCGACGGCACTGCCGTTGACGACGACGCCCTCTGGGCGCTGTTCTCGGACTCGCGCAACCCCATGCTGCTGGCCGATGACGACCGGCGCTACGTGAACGCCAACACCGCAGCGCTGGTGCTGCTGGGCTACGACCTGCCGACGCTGCGCACCATGCGCATCGATGACGTCTCGCTGCCGGAGTACCGGCCGTTCCTCGACGACGTGTGGAGCGACTTCCTCGAGAAGGGCGGCTCGATCGGCCAGTTCCCCATCCTGCGATCCGATGGAACGGCGGTGAACGTGCACTTCAACGCCACCGCGAACGTCCGCCCCGGCCTGCATCTCTCGCTCTTCATCAACCCGATGGTCAGCGGGGACGGCGGAGAGCTCGACACCGACTCCCAGAAGGACAGCCTCCAGGAGCCGGTGCCCGCCGTGCGTGCGCGCACCGGTGACCTGCTCGACGAGGATGAGCGGACGGTCATCACGCTGCTGGCCCTGGGCCTGAGCTGGCACGAGGTGGCCGAGGAGACGGGCATGCCCGTCGCGCAGGTGCGCGAGCTGATGGAGTCGGCCATGACGAAGCTCGGTGCCCGCACGCGCGCGCACGCGGTGAGCATCGCCATCCGCGCCGGGGAGATCGACCCCGGCGACCCGCGCCTGCGCTGATCCGGCCTAGCGGGCGGTGCGGCGCCCCAGCGCGGCGAGGCCCGCGATGTCCACGGTGCCGAGTCCGGTGGCCATGTCATATCCCGGCGCCGCCCAGCAGCACTGGCGGGTGTCGAGCACGTCGTTGTTGCCGAGGGTGACGTCGCGTATCGCGGGTGCCCCCACCGCGCCGGCGACGTAGAGCAGGGGGTTGAGGAAGCCCAGGCGTCCGGTGCCCGCGCGGCGTCCCACCTGGTTGGCCAGCGCGATGCCGCCGGCGAGCAGCGGCGAGGCGAACGACGTGCCGGCCACCGAGAACCAGCCGTCACCCACGATCGGCGGTGGGCACCCCGGGCCATCGAGGCCCGTGGACTGCGGCGCGCGCGCCGAGCAGTAGAGCGCCAGCGAGCGCGCCGCGAACATGCTCACGTCGGGCGTCTTGCGGCGGGCACCGGGGATGCCGACCCCGGACTGGTACCACGGCATCGGATAGAACTGGCTGGGGCCGCCGGTGCCGCCGCCGGCCGGGAACACCGTGACCGGGATGCCGTTCACCACGCCCGGCGCCATCGGCAGCAGGCCGATGGTGGTGCGGTCGTTCCACGCCCACTGGCGGCGCAGGGTGTTGTCGCGGCGCAGCACCATGTCGGTGCCGCCCACGCCGGTGATCCACGGGGATGACGCCGGGTAGCCGGTCCAGTTGGTGGCCACCTGCGCGAGGAGGTCGGGCTGGGCCACGGGGATCGCGCTCACGTCGTGCGCGCATGACTGCGCACCGGAGTCACCCGTGGCAACCGTGAGGCTCACCCCCGATGCCGCCGCGGCTGCCGCCACCCAGTCGGCAAGCACGCGGCTTCCCGAGCCGGGAGTTCCCGGCTGCTGGCTCACCTGCACGAGGAACTCGCAGAAGCCGTAGCTCGACGAGATGGCATCGGGCAGGCCACCCATCCTGCGGGCATCCAGGGCCATCGAGAAGAGCTCGGCCGTGGAGGCGTTCGCGCTGCCCTCCACCACGCTCACGCGGGCGTCGGGCGCCCCGGTGATGACTGACTGGATGTCGAGCGTGGCCTCGGCGGTGCCCGAGGACAGCGCCGGATCGTTGGGCACGGGGATGTCCCCGAGCACGGTGCGCACGTCGGGCGTGCCGAGGCCGAAGC
>CAIYRJ010000056.1 GCA_903928615.1 uncultured Actinomycetes bacterium
GCCACCGTGGAGCGCCGCGTGCGCGGCCTGCACCCGCGGCTCTTTCACTCCACGCAGTCGGAGCTGTTGCCGTCCGGCGTGCCGAGCGTGGTCACCCTGTATGACCTCATCCCGGCCGCGTATCCCAAGCTCTGTCTGTCAGGGGCAGGGCGCAAGGCCGAGGCAACGGCATATCGTCGGTGGATGAAGCGCCTGCCCGATGCCCGTCTGCTGCTCTGCATCTCGCAGGAGACCGCCGACGACGCCGTGCGCCTGGCCGGTGCCGACCCGGCCCGGGTGCGGGTGGTCCCACTCGCAGCACCCCCGGCCGCGCTGCCGGCAGGCGAGGTGCCCGCCGACCCCTACATCCTCATGAGCGGCGGCCTCGAGCCCCACAAGAACCCGTGGCCGGTGGTGAGCGCGCTGGCCATGCTGCCCGAGCCCCTGCGCCTGGTGATGACCGGCCCGTGGGGCGGTCGCCGCGTGCGCCTGCTGCGCGACTACGCCCACCGCGCGGGGGTGCTCGAGCGCATCGACCTGCTCGGCCACGTGCCGGCGTCGCGCCTTGCCGCGCTGCGCGAGGGCGCGGTGGCCGTGGTGGTGCCGAGCCTGAAGGAGGGCTTCGGCCTGCCGGTGCTCGAGGCCATGGAGGCCGGCACGCCGGTGGTGGCCAGCGACATCCCCTCGCTGCGCGAGGTGGGCGGCGACGCCGCCCGCTACGAGGATCCCTTCGACCCCGAGGGCTGGGCCGATGCCATCGCCGAGGCCTGGCAGGAGCCCGACCGCCGCAAGGCGGCCGCCATCGGCGGGCCATCACGCGCGCAGCAGTTCTCGTGGGATCGCACCACCGAGCTGGTGCTCGAGGCCTACGACGAGGCGCTGGCCGCATGAGCCGCGAACCGCTCCGCGCCCGACCGCTGGTGATGGTCGACCAGCGCCTGGCCCGCAGGCGCCGCACGGGCATCGCCCGGGTGATCACCAAGACCCGCGAGGCCATGGCGCTCGACCCGCCCACCGACATCGACATCGTGTGGGTGAACGGCCCGCGGGGCCTGCCGAGGAAGAACGCCCTCACGAGCATCGGCAACCTGGTGATCGACATGATCTGGCTCGGCGTGCTGCTGCCGCGCAAGGCGCGCAAGCGCGGGGCGAGCCTCATCCATGTGCCCATGAACTGGGGCCCGCTGCGCGGCCGCACCCCCACCACCGTGATGATCCAGGACCTCGCCTTCGAGCGCATGCCCGAGGCCTACCCGGCGGGATTCCGCACCTGGGCATCGGTGCTCGGCCGCCGCACCGCCCGGCGCGCGAAGCTCGTGATGGCCACCACCGAGGCCGGCGCCCGCGACATCGAGGAGATCTACCGCGTGCCCGAGGAGCGCATCCGCGTGGTGCACCTGGGAAGCGCCGCCGACGCCCAGGACTTCGAGGTGCTGCGCGAGCCCTTCGTGCTGGCGGTGGGCGAGTTCGAGCCGCGCAAGCGCGTGCTGGAGCTCATGCGCGGGCACGACCGCTACTTCGCCACCGCCCCCACCTACCCGCCCATCTGCCGGCTGGTCATCGCCGGCGCGGGTGGAAGCCAGGAGGAGGAGGCCCAGGAGCGCCGCGGCATCGGCTGCGACATGCTGGGCTTCATCAGCGACGAGGAGCTCAGCGAGCTCTACCGCCGGGCAACGCTGTTCGTGAGCCTGTCGGCGTACGAGGGCTTCGGCCTGCCGATCGTGGAGGCCATGGCGCACGGCTGCCCCGTGCTGGTGGCCGACAACTCGTCGCAGGCCGAGGTGGCCGGCGAGGGGGCGTTCCTCATCCACGACGCCTCGCCCGAGGGCATCGCCGCGCGCCTGGAGGAGGTGCTGGCCGACCGCGAGGAGCTCGCCCGCCGCGGTGCGGCCGCCAAGGCGCGCGCCGCCGAGCTCTCGTGGAGCGAGACCGCCCGCAAGACCGCCGACGTGTGGCGCGAGGCCCTGGGGCTGCCGCGGTGAGGATGGCGTGAGGGTCGCGGTCGATGCTCACGCCGTGGCGCAGCCCACCCCGGGCGACGCCGGCAACGCCCGCTGGATCGAGAACCTCATCCACGCGCTGGTGGCCACGGCCGGCCCGGACGACTCGGTGCTGGCGATGATCGCCCACGACCAGGCACGCGAGCGCATCGACCCCGCCGTGCCCCTGGTGGAGGTGACCGACCGCAACGTGCCGCGCCTGCTTCGCGGTGCGCCCCGCGTGATGGAGCGCGCCCGCGCCGACATCGGGGTGTTCAACTATGTGGTGCCGTTCCGCGGCCGCACCCCGAGCGCGGTGGTGGTGCACGACGCCGCATTCGTGAGCAACCCCGGGTGGTTCAGCCGTCGCGACCGCGAGATGCTCGGCCGCCTCGTGCCCCGCGCCATCAGGAAGGCCGACGTGGTGATCGGCGTAAGCCACGCCGAGGCCGCGGAGATCACCGAGATCTTCGGCATCGACCCCGCGAAGGTGCATGTGGTGCGCACCTACCCCGCGCCGGTGTTCACGCCTGATCCGCTGGGCGACGCCGCCAACAGGGTGTTCGCGCGGTTCGGACTCAAGCGGTACGTGCTCGCCGTGGGCGACATCCACCCCCGCAAGAACATCGGGGCGTTGGCCCAGGCCATGGCGCTGCTGGGTGACCGCGACCTCGAGCTCGCCCTGGTGGGGCGCCCCGCCTTGGGCGGAGAGCAGATCGTGCGCGGCGCCAA
>CAIYRJ010000057.1 GCA_903928615.1 uncultured Actinomycetes bacterium
TCATCGCGCTCATCGCCCTCGTGCTGTTCGCGCTCGCGCTGGTGTTCGGGGCGCTCATCGGCTTCCTCCCGGGCATGGCCGCCCTCGCGGTGTTCGCGATCCTCGTGTGGTGGGTGGTGCTCGAGGTCATCGCGTGGCGGGTGAGGAGCTCCGGGTCGGCGCCCGACTCGCGCCGCGAGGCCCGCAATGCCGTGATCGCGGGCGTGGCCGTGGTGGTCGTTGGCTTCGGGCTCATGCAGGCCGTGCCCTACGGGCGCGACCGCACCGCGCCACCGGTCACCGGGGAGCCCACCTGGCACGACGCGGCCACGCGCACCCTCATGGTGCGCGCCTGCTACCAGTGCCACTCGAGCGAGGTGGAGTACCCCGCCTACGCGAGCATCGCCCCCACGTCGTGGGCCGTGCAGTGGCACATCGATGAGGCCCGCGGCGCGGTCAACTACTCGCAGTTCGCCACCGACCCCGGTGACGCCAAGGAGACCATCGAGGTGATCCGCGACGGCTCCATGCCTCCCGCCTACTTCACGCGGTTCGGCATCAACCCCGACGCGAAGCTCACGGACGCCGAGAAGGCGCAGCTCATCGCAGGCCTTGAGAAGACCCCGGGAATGAGCGAGTCAGGCGAGCGCGGGGAGCGCGGCGGCGGCTGACGGGCCTAGCCGCCGAAGTCGCCGAAGTTCTCGAAGAGCTCCCCGACGAAGCTGCCCTTCTTCTTTTTCTTCCCTGAGGGCGCCCGCTCGTCGCGGCTCTCTTGGCGATCGCGATCGTCGCGCTCATCCCGGCCTCGGGGCTCGGTCTGCGGCTCGTCGCGACCGGCTGGCCCGCCGCCCGACGACCACGCCGCCGACCGTTCGATGACCTTGTCGAGCTCACCGCGATCGAGCCACACGCCGCGGCACTCCGGGCAGTAGTCGATCTCGATGCCCTCGCGCTGCGTCATGTGCAGCGTTTCCTGGCAGTTGGGACATTTCATGGCCGCAGTGTCCCCTGCGCCACGCCACCCGTGCGGGGTACGGTCGATTCGCTAACCGGTCCTTAAGGAGTGGGCGTCCCCGCCAGCCCCCGGCGGCACGCCCCGGCCAGGTCACCGGTCCGTGCCGCGCTACACTCGACGCCCTTTCCCCCTACGAACGGACACCCCAATGCGCAGGATCATCATCGCCGGATTGGCATCGACGGTGCTCATCGCCCCGACCGTCGCCATGGCCGAGCACGCCCCCTCGAAGGCCGAGCAGGCCAAGATCGAGGCCGTGATCAAGGCCCACTTCAAGAAGCACTACAAGGGCGTGCCCTCGGGCATCAGGGCAAAGCTCTCGCACGTGGACGCCAAGTACGGCGGCTTCGGGTGGTCGAAGTTCATCCCGCAGGCGGAGGCGAACGGCCTCATCTACTGGGAGCCGCCGGTCGTGCCGAGCACGGCGATCCCCGCCGTCGGCATGGGATACATCCACAAGTACGCCGGCAAGTGGCGCGTGGTGGGCCACAAGTTCGCGAAGAAGGGCATCGCCACCGGCTGCAGCAAGGTGCCGGCGGCCGTGCGCGCAGAGCTCGAGAAGGGCCTCAAGCTCAAGGGGTGCTGACCCCGGTCAGCCCGCGCTGACCCCCACCCGCTGCACCAGCAGCGAGGCACGATCGAGGGACTCCTCCTCGCCCGCCATCACCGCGTCGCGCACGCGGGCGGGCGGGGAGGCTCCTTCGTCGTACACCACCACGATGCTCTCGTCGCCGGCCACGAGGTAGGTGCTCTCGCCGAAGGGCGTATAGCGCGTGGCGCCGATGCCGATGAGCGCGCGCTCGGGGCAGCCGGCCTGCGCCAGGTAGTCGCCCACCGGCTCGAGCGGCGTGTCGTCCGCTCCGGCCTGCTCGCGCAGGCGATCGATCATCCAGTCGATGAGCGTGGCGCCGGCGTACGAGTACCCGGCAGCGGGGCTGTCGACGCCGTACTCGTGTACCTCTCCCCCGCGCCGCATGAACGACGCGATGCGGAGGCCCGCCAGGCCACCCCCGGGGTCGATGTCGTGCACAGCGAATCCGCGCGCGGCCACGCCCTTCGACGCCGGGCCCCAGTTCTTCTTGTCGCTGATCTTGCGGGCGCCCTCGCGCCGGATGCTGCAGTCATTCCAGGCGACCACGGCCTCAGGGGCGATGTGCGCCACGCGCCCCGCGTCGTCGTAGCCCAGGCGCGCGATGAGCCCCACCTCGGGCTCGATCTGCAGGTCCACGCCGGGCTGGTCGGGCAGTTCGAGCAGGTCGTGGGTGACCGGGAACACCCCGAGCTGCCCATCGCGCCCCGGCACGTACCAGGGGAACATCCCCTTGGGCGCTTCCGCCGCGGTGGGCACCACGTTGGCGAAGTCGGCGGCCTCGCCGGCCTGCTCGAGGTGGCCGGCGAAGTTGCCGGCCACCCCGAGCCCCGCGGCCTGACGAAGCGCGACGAGCGCGACGTCGATCACTAGCTGGCGGTGACCGTGACGGCCTTCAGCACCGATCGGAAGGCCTGCGTCTGCGCGGTGATCTGCAGCGCCACCTTGGCCGGGCCCTGCACGGTGTCGTTGAGGGTGAACTTCACCGTGCCCGACTTCGCGCCGCTGCCCTTCACCGAGATATTGACCTCCTTGCAGCCCACCGCGCCGAGGCAGACGTCGAGCTGGATCGGCTGGCTGAAGCCCTGGTTGCCGGTGGCGGTGACCGGGACCTTCACCTGCACCACGCTGCCACCGGTCGTGAGGGTGGCCGTGGGCGTGCCGATCTTCATCGGCA
>CAIYRJ010000058.1 GCA_903928615.1 uncultured Actinomycetes bacterium
CGGCTGGTGCCGGGGGCGCAGCTCAGCCTGCCCCCGACACCGCCCGCCTGATCGCGCCGCCGGAGCGGCGCGCGTCCTACTGGCCCAGCAGCTCCTTGCGGGCCGCGGCCGCGAACTGCTCGTCGGTGAGCGTGCCCGAGGCGTTCATCTCGGCCAGCTGCGTGAGCTTGCCCACCACGTCGCCGCCCGCGGGCGGAGCCGCCTGCTGCGGCGGGGCCTGCTGGCCGGCGTCCTGATCGGCGTACTTCTGCTCCTGGCGACGACGCACGTTGCCGCTCACCGCGGTGGCGGTGCCGGCCACGACCGCCGTGCGGCCCACTGCCCTGATAAGTCCTGGCATCTGCTGCTCCTCGTCTAGTCGCCCGCGGCTTCGATGGCCGCGAGAAGGTCGTCCATCCCGATGCGCCCGCTTCCCAGGAACACCCCGCCGCGCTCATGCACGGCGGTCACGAAGCCCCGGGCCCAGGTGTTCTCGTACAGCACGAATGCCGCCACCGAGCCCGGCGGCATCTCCTCGGCCGCGATGGCCATGTCGTCGTCGCCGAGCAGCCCCGGACGCACGCCCTCGAAGGCCACCACGTCGGCCACCGGACCCATCTCGGCCAGGTTGATGCCCGAGATCGTGCCGTCGGCGTCCTTGCGGATCACCAGGGCGTCGAGCACCTCGATGACGCCGGCATCCACGAGGGCGGCCATCTGTGCGAGCGCACCGCCGTCGAGGGGCGCGCCGGGCGGGAAGCCGACCAGGAAGTAGTCGACGGGTCCGAGATCGAGTTCATCTGCCATGGGGACTCCTTGGAATGGGCTGGCCCATTCACTCTAGGCACTTGGAGCGCGGTCGGGCGTGTGGGTTCCCCCACCCGTCCGCCGGTATCGCCCATGCGGGGTGGCCGCCCCTAGGTGATGAGCTGGTAGGTGCCCGAGCCGATCAGGAACAGGCCGATCACGATCGACCCCCAGATGATCGCCTGCTGCGTGTGCGCCTGGATCCATGCCCGGAGCGACAGCGCCAGGCCGTGCGCGCGCTCCTTGCGCACGATGCTGAAGATCTCGAGGGCGAGGTACGTGGAGGTGGCGAGCAGCACGAACAGGATGAGCGCCACCACGCTGGCGCCCGAGGCGAGATCGGCCTGCATCACCGAGGTGACGCCAGCGGCCATGAGGCCCCACGGCTGCAGCACGGGCGCGAGGAGCAGGGCGAACCAGAGCGACATGTTGTCGACGCTGGCCTCCCACTTGGGGGGCTTCTTCTCCTTGCGCGGGCGTCCCTGGCGGGACCGCCAGTAGAGGCCGAAGCCGATCAACCCCACGCCGATTGCGATGCGCACGGCCAGCGCGGCATCGGATGGGACCGAACCGCTCGACGGGGGCTCCCCGCCCGTGAGCAGCAGGGTGGCGGCCGTGATGATCGACAGGCACAGGAACCACCCGAGGATGAACGCAGCGCCCTTCGCGGTGCCGCGCCGCGAGGTGAGGATGAGGATGAAGGGGATCAACGGCAGCGGATCAAAGGCGATCGCGAGGCCGATGACGATGAGGTCGACGAACAGCGGGCACCCTCCCGGGGGTCGGGCGCAGAGTACGTAATCGGGCCGGGGATATAGTTGGGGCACCCCACGTCAGGAGTACGCAATGAAGACCTCCTCCACGATGATCGCCTCCCTCGCCCTGATGGGCGCCGGTGCCGCCTTGGCACTCGGCCAGGCGAACGTCATCACCCCGACTTCCATCAATGGCACCACCACGGGCAAGACGAAGGCCGCCTACGTGGCGGCCTTCGGAGCGGTGATGGTGAATCGGCTCGAGGGCAACATCACGCGCCTCAACTTCGATGCCACGAAGACCGAGGTGTACATGTCGAAGAACGGCAGGGGCACGGCGATCATCACCGGCGACCAGGCCTACAAGACCGCCGCGGGCGTGGGCCCGTGCTCCACCTTCGCGGCGCTGAAGGCTGCCTTCCCGAACCTGGCGCGCGTTTCGGGGCCCGACAAGCGCATCTGGAAGAGCGGCCGGCTGTGGTTCCGCGTGGACAACGACGCCCGCACGGCTGACCCGGCGGACTCCACGGTGCGCGGCATCATGCTCGTCACTGCCCCGGCACCGCGACTCGCCAAGACGTACATCGGGAACACCGTGTACGACTGCGGAGGGCCTGAGTACTAACCCGGGTGCCGGGTCCCTCCGGCCTACGCTAGGAGGGTGACGAGGAGCGCGATCAGCATCAGGTGGCAGTGGGTGCGCGAGCCAGACGTGCTCGTGGCCTTCGCCGCCCTGCTCGGGGTCGTGGCCGGCCTGGTGCTCGCCGCGGTGGGGCAGAGCACCGCGGCCAACGTGGTGTGGGCGGTGGTGACGGGGTCACTGCTGATCCCCCTCACGTGGTCGGTCATCAGGACGCTGCTGCGGCGCGACGTGGGCGTGGACGCCATCGCACTGGTGGCCATGGCCGGTGCGCTGGCGCTGCAGGAGTTCCTGGCAGGGGCCGTGGTGGCGCTGATGCTCGCCGGGGGCAACGCGCTCGAGGCGGCGGCGGGGCGGCGGGCGCGGCACGACCTCGAGGCGCTCGTGGCCCGCGTGCCCAAGTGGGCCATGCGCCGTACCCCAGGGGGCGACCTCGAGCGCGTGCCGGCCGATGAGGTGGTGCCCGGGGACGTTCTGCTCGTGCGCGCCGGCGAGATCGTGCCGGTGGACGGCCGCATCGTCGACGTGCCGGCGCTGCTCGACGAATCGGCGCTCACCGGGGAACCGCTGCCCGTGGAGCGCATGCCGGGTGACGCCGTGCGAAGCGGCGTGGCCAACGCCGCCGAGGCCTTCGAGCTGGTGGCCACCCGACCGGCATCCGAGAGCGCCTACGCGGCGATCGTGCGGCTGGTGGAGGAGGCCGAGAGCCAGCGTGCGCCCTTCGAGCGCATGGCCGACCGCTACGCCATGCTGCTGCTGCCCGTGACGCTCGTGGCCGCCGGCCTCGCCTGGGCGTTGAGCGGTGATCCGGTGCGGGCGCTGGCCGTGCTGGTGGTGGCCACCCCGTGCCCGCTCATCCTGGCCGCGCCGATCGCACTGGTATCGGGGGTATCACGCGCGGCCCGCAAGGGCGTGGTGCTGAAGGGCGGCGTGGTGGTGGAGCAACTGGCGCGCACCACTGCGGTGCTGCTCGACAAGACCGGCACGCTCACGGTGGGACAGCCCGAGATCCAGCGCATCGCCACCACCGGCGGGGCCGACGAGGCCCGCGTTCTGCGCCTCGCCGCGTCGCTCGAGCAGCACTCGGCACACGTGGTGGCCGGGGCGCTGGTGCAGGCTGCGCACCGCGGCGACCTCTCCCTCACTCTTCCCACCGATGTGCACCAGGTTCATGGCCAGGGCATCGAGGGCACGATCGACGGCCACGTGGTGAGCGTGGGGTCGGCGGACTGGCTGCGCTCGTGCGGCATCGATCCGGAGTCGCTGCTCGACCACCGCGACCGGGCCGACGAGGAGGGGCGTGGCGTGGTGCTGGTGGGCGTCGACCACCGGCCGGCCGGCCTCATCGTGCTGGCCGACCCGATCCGCCCGGACGCCCGCGAGATGGTGCAGCGCCTGCACGCGGTGGGCGTGACCGAGGTGGCGATGGCCACCGGCGACCGGCGCGACGTGGCCGAGGCGGTGGCCGCCGACCTCGGCATCGACGTGGTGCACGCCGAGTGCAGCCCCGAGGACAAGGTGGCGGTGGTCACGGCCATGCGCGAGGGCGAGGGACGCCACCGCGTGGCGATGGTGGGCGACGGCATCAACGACGCCCCGGCGCTCGCCACGGCCGACGTCGGCGTCGCCATGAGCGCCCCGGGCGCCACCATCGCATCGGAGACCGCCGACGCCGTGGTGATGGTGGACCGCGTGGATGGCGTGGCCGACGCCATCGCCACCAGCCGCCGCGCCTCGGGCATCGCGCGCCAGAGCGTGATCGCCGGCATGCTCATGAGCTTCGTGGCGATGGGCTTCGCGGCGTTCGGCTACCTGCCACCGGTCGCCGGCGCCCTCCTGCAGGAGGGCATCGACGTCATCGTGATCCTCAACGCCCTGAGGGCGCTGCGGGCCTAGGGGTCGGCCGGGGGGCTACCCCGGGAACCGGGTGGAGCGGGTCTGCAGGTAGAAGTTCTGGTCGCGAACCACGCGCAGCGGGCTGGAGAGCTTCCACACGGCCGTCACCACGCCGTTGGGCGCCACCGTGAGCCGTGGCTCGTCGGCCTCGCCC
>CAIYRJ010000059.1 GCA_903928615.1 uncultured Actinomycetes bacterium
CTTGTGCTTGAGGCGTCGGAAGGCCTTGGTGTGGATGATGCGATCGCGATCGCGCTGGAAGGCCGTGCGCAGCGGGCACGGATCCTCGGGGACCTCGCGCGTGGCGTCCTCCGCGCGCGCCGCGCGCGGGTCGAGCGGGGGCTCCCTCACGCGTGGGCCGGCAGCGCGTGGGTGATCTGGACGTCGAACGCCCAGGGCCCCTGCACCGCCTCGGACTCCTTCTTGGGGTCGCCGATCGCGGCGATGCGCACCGAGAGCTCCCCGGCGTCGGAGGGGATTCCCGGCCCGATCGCGTACGCGCCGTCGAGCCGACTGCCGTCGTGGTTCTCATCGAGCAGGGCCGTGGTGTAGGCGCGGCCGCGGTCGTCGGTGACCTCGAGTCCGATCATCTGCATCTGCTTGCGCTTGCGTGACTCGGGGGCCTGGATGAGGAACCTCAGGCGGGCGCCATCGCGGTAGCGCTCGAGGGTGGTGAGGGCGACGGTCATCTCCCCCACCGACTGGGTCTGGTCAATGGCATCCACGCCACGGAGGGTGCCGGGGCTGAACACGAGGGCTCCGGGGAATGGATCGACGACCTCGCTCCACTCGGCCTGCTCGTACGGAGTGGCCATCGGAACGTCTGCAGCCATCTGGTGGATGCGATCCGCGCCCCGGTGCTTCCAGATGTGCGGGCACTCCCGGAAGAGCGAGATGAGGGCGCGGTGCGACAGCGCCTTGCCGTCATCGGGGATGTAGATGCCGTACCGGCCCTGGTCGGGCCGCGTGAGCTCGATGAATGCCGCGGGCACGTGCGGGTCGTCGTCGCACATGGCGCAGTCATCCGCGTAGTGCAGGCGGTCCACCTGCCACCCGTCGATGATCATCTCGATCAGGTCGGCCAGGCTTCCGGGCCTGTAGCGCTCCTCAGTGGCTATCGGGACTCCTCCGGGGGACTCGTGCGCGAGCGCCGATCGTACACCCGGCCGGGCATGCCGGCGACCTAGGCACCGGCCCCATGGGGAGCCCTCAGGGCGGCCTGCCCCGCCGCGATGCGGGCCACCTGTACCCGGAAGGGTGAGCACGACACGTAGTCGAGGCCCACCTCATGGCAGAAGCCGATCGAGGGCGGGTCGCCCCCGTGCTCGCCGCACAGGCCCATCTTGATGCCCGGGTGCACCGGGCGGGCACGCTCGGCCGCGATGCGGATGAGGCTGCCCACGCCGTCGATGTCGAGGGTCTCGAACGGGTTGGTCAGCAGCACGTTGTCCTGCAGGTACGCGGTGAGGAACGCGCCCTCGGCGTCGTCGCGCGAGAAGCCAAGGGTGGTCTGCGTGAGGTCGTTGGTGCCGAACGAGAAGAAGTCGGCCTCCTCGGCGATGCTGTCGGCGGTCAGCGCCGCCCTGGGCAGCTCGATCATCGTGCCCACCAGGTACTCGATCGGCGGCCCGCCGGACGAGGCCAGCACCGCTTCGACCTCCTCCGTGACGATGCGACGCGCGCGGCGGAGCTCCTCGCGGAAGCCCACGAGCGGGATCATGATCTCGACGATCGGTGCCTCGCCCGTCTCGTCGCGCACGGCCACGGCGGCGGTCATGATGGCCGACGCCTGCATGCGGTAGATGTCCGGGAACTCGAGCCCGAGGCGCACCCCGCGCGTCCCGAGCATCGGGTTGAGCTCATGCAGTTGCATCACGCGTGCCAGCTGGCGCTCGAGCTCGGGGTTCTTGTGACCGCCCTGGTGCATGCGCTCAACCTCGAGGGTGAGCTCCACCAGGTTCGGGAGGAACTCGTGCAGCGGCGGGTCGAGCAGGCGGATGGTCACGGGCAGCCCACGCATCTCGCGGAAGATCGCCGTGAAGTCATCCACCTGGAAGGGCCGAAGCAGCGCGAGCAGGCGTCGGCGCTGCTCGTCGTCGTC
>CAIYRJ010000060.1 GCA_903928615.1 uncultured Actinomycetes bacterium
CATCCTGTCGTTCTTGGCGAGCATGGGCATCGCCTGCCTGGTGTTCGACCTCTGGGGCTTCGCCGGCGAGAGCCCGGCCCTTGCGCTGTTCGGTTTCATCTTCCTCGTCGCCCTGGGGGTCGATTACAACATCTTCCTGATGGCGCGCGTGCGCGAGGAAACCGAGCAGTTCGGCACGCGCGAGGGCATGCTGCGCGGCCTCGCGGTGACCGGCGGCGTCATCACCTCGGCGGGCATCGTGCTGGCCGGAACCTTCGCGGTGCTCGCGGTGCTGCCGTTGGTCAGCATCACCCAGATCGGGTTCCTCGTGGCCTTCGGCGTGCTGCTCGACACCCTCGTGGTGCGCACGCTGCTCGTGCCCGCGATCGTGCTCGACCTGGGCGATCGCACCTGGTGGCCGTCGGCGCTCTGGCGCCGTGCCACGCAGCGCTCGCGCTCCTAGCCGCCCCGGTGCTCCCAGCCGAGGCGTGACGGCGTCACGTCGCGGCCACCCCGCATCGCGCGCACGCCGGGGTCGCCCTCCACGAGTCGGCCGACCACCGTGACGTGCGGCTCAAGCCCCGCGGACGGCGGCACCGCCGCGAGCAGCTGGTAGTCCTCGCCGCCCGTCGCCGCGAACAGCACGGGGTCGACATCAGGCGCACCCGCCCCGGCCACCTCGGCCACGCCACCGGCCACCGGCACCGCATTGAGGTCGATCTCGGCGACCAGCCCGGATGCCCGGCCCACGCGGTCGGCATCGAGCAGCAGGCCGTCGGAGATGTCGATCATCGCGGTGGCCCCCGATTCGCCGAGGTGCAGGCCGTCATCCACCATCGGGGTGGGCCGCAGGTGCGCGGCCACGAGGGCGTCGCGTGCGGGCAGGTCCGGCTCGAGCGAGGGGTCGTGCAGCAGCGCGAGCCCGGCGGCCGATGCCCCGAGGGGCCCGGTGACCACCAGCAGGTCGCCCGCCCGGCCGCCTGACCGCAGCACGGGGCGCACTCCGGCGGGGGTACGCCCCATGATCGCCACCGAGAGCGTGAGCACCGGCGACGCCGACACGTCGCCACCGGCGATGCTCATCCCGTTGGCCTCGGCCAGGCGCTCCATCGCCGCGTACATGGCATCGATGTCGTCGCCGCTGAGCCCCTGCGGCACGCCCAGCCCCACGAGCGCGGCCACGGGCACCGCACCCATGGCCGCGACGTCGGAGAGGTTCACCGCCAGCGCGGTGTGGCCGATGTCGCCGGGGGAGTGGGTGTCGCGCCGCACGTGCACGCCGTCCACCACCATGTCGAGCGAGAGCACGGTGCCGTCGTCGAGCACGGCGGCGTCGTCGCCGATGCCGGTGCTCACGCCCCCGCGCACGCCCACCCGGGCGGCGATGCGCCGGATCAGCTCGAGCTCGCCGTCCATGTCCCGACGGTACCAGCCACCCCGCGGGCGCTCGGCTACAGTCCGCCGCCGATGATCGACGAGAACACCGTCCGCCACGTGGCGCGCCTCGCACGTCTCCGCCTGGAGCCCGAGGAGGAGAAGGTGATGCAGGAGGAGCTCTCGGGCATCCTCGAGCACATCGATGCCATCCGGTCCATGGACCTCGACGGCGTGCCGCCCACCACCCACGTGCTGGCCCTCGAGAATGTCCTTCGCGCCGACGTGCCGCGCCCGAGCCTGCCCCGGGAGGAGGCCCTGCGCGAGGCCGACGACGTGGTGGATGACTCCTTCGGCGTGCCGAGGATGGACTGATGGCGCTTCGCGACCTCACGGCCGCCGAGCAGGTTGCCGCGCTGCAGGCGGGGGAGACCACCTCGCTCGAGCTCCTGGACGCCCACCTGGCCGCGGTGGAGGCCGACGACGTCGAGGCCTTCCTGGCAATCGACGCCGACGGCGCCCGCGAGCGCGCCCGGGCCATCGACGCCCTGCCGGATCGCCCCCCGCTTGCCGGCGTGCCCATCGCCATCAAGGACGCCCTCTCCACGCGCGACATCGTCACCACCTCGGGCTCGCGCATGCTCGAGGGCTTCCGCCCGGTCTACACCGCCACATGCGTGCAGCGACTGGAGGACGCCGGCGCAATCGTGGTGGGCAAGACGAACATGGACGAGTTCGCCATGGGCTCGAGCACCGAGAACTCGGCCTACAAGAACACCCTCAACCCGTGGGACCACCAGAGGGTGCCCGGCGGGTCGAGCGGCGGGTCGGCCGCGTCGGTGGCGCAGCGGCAGGTGCCGTGGTCGCTGGGATCGGACACCGGCGGCTCCATCCGCCAGCCCGCCGCGCTCTGCGGCATCGTCGGCATGAAGCCCACCTACGGCGCGATCTCGCGCTACGGGCTCATCGCCTTCGCGTCGTCGCTCGACCAGGTGGGCCCCTTTGCCCGCACCGTCGAGGACGCCGCGCTGCTGCTGCGCCACATGGTGGGTCGTGACCCCATGGACAGCACCTCGCTCGACTGGCCGGGGGAGATCACCCTGCCCACGGCCACCGACCTCGCCGGGCTTCGCGTGGGCGTGGTGGAGGAGCTGATGGGGGAGGGCATCGAGCCCGGGGTGCGCGCCGCCGTGGATGCCTCGCTGAAGGCCATCGAGGACCTCGGCGCCACGGTGGTGCCCGTGAGCCTGCCGAGCGCCCTCAGCGGCCTGGCCACGTACTACGTGCTCGCGCCTGCCGAGTGCTCGTCGAACCTCGCCCGGTTCGACGGCATCCGCTACGGCCACCCCGTGCCGGCCGACAACCTGCTCGACCAGTACGAGATGACCCGCGGCCAGCTGTTTGGTCCCGAGGTGAAGCGCCGCATCATGCTCGGCACCTTCGCGCTGGCGTCCGGCTACTACGACCAGTACTACGGGCGTGCCCAGCGCGTGCGCACCCTCATCGTGCGCGAGTTCGAGGCCGCGTTCGAGGGCGTCGACCTGCTGGCGTCGCCCACCTCGCCCACCGTGGCCTTCCCGCTCGGTGACCGCACCGCCGACCCCTACGCCATGTACCTGGCCGACGTCTGCACGATCCCGGTGAGCCTGGCGGGGCTCCCGGCCATCTCGATCCCGTGCGGGCTCTCCGAGGGACTTCCCGTGGGCCTGCAGCTGGCCGGTCCGGCATTCAGCGAGAACCGCCTCTTCGACGCCGCGCACGCGCTCGAGAAGGCGCTGGCCTTCGACACCCGGCCTCCGGGGCTCACGACATGAGCGAGTTCGAGCCCGTCAACGGCGTGGAGATCCACGTGCAGCTCTCCACGCAGACGAAGATGTTCTGCGGCTGCGAGCTGTCATTCGGCGACCCGCCGAACGTGCACACCTGCCCGGTGTGCCTCGCGCACCCCGGTGTGCTGCCGGTGGTGAACGAGGAGGCCGTGCGCCGGGCGCTGATGATCGGCCTGGCGCTGGGCTGCGAGATCGCCCCCCGCTCGATCTTCCACCGCAAGAACTACTTCTACCCGGACCTCCCCAAGGCGTACCAGGTGAGCCAGTTCGACATCCCCATCTGCGGGCGCGGGGAGTTCGTGG
>CAIYRJ010000061.1 GCA_903928615.1 uncultured Actinomycetes bacterium
CCGGTGGCGGTCTTGGGGAAGGCGATGACGTCGCGGATGGACCGCTCGCCGGCGAGCAGCATGACGAGCCGGTCGAGGCCGAGGGCGATGCCGCCGTGCGGAGGGGCGCCGAGACGCAGGGCCTTGAGCAGGAACCCGAAGCGGTCCTCGGCCTCCTCGGCGCCGAGGCCGATGCACGCGAACACGGCCTTCTGCACGGCCTGGTCGTGGATGCGGATGCTGCCCCCGCCGATCTCCAGGCCGTTCAGCACCACGTCGTACGCCAGGCTGCGCACGCTGCCCGGATCGGTGGCGATGAGGTCGATGTCGTCGGGGTGGGGCGCGGTGAACGGGTGGTGCAGGGCGTCCCAGCGCTTCTCATCGGCGTTCCAGCCCACGAGCGGGAAGTCCTCCACCCAGAGCGGCGCCCACATGCCCTCGGGGATGAGCCCCCAGCGCTCGGCGAACCGGTTACGCAGCGTGCCCAGCACCTCGGATGCCACCTGCTCGTCGTCGGCAACGAGCGTGATGAGGTCGCCCGGCTCGGCACCGAAGTCGGCTGCGAGGCCATCGAGGAACTTGGCCACGGGCGATCGCAGCGTGCCGTCGTCCTGCACGATGGCCCACACCAGCCCCTTGGCGCCGAGCGCCTGCGCCTCGGCCATCAGCTCGTCGCCATCCTTGCGCGACACGCCCTCGCCGGCGCCCGGCACCACGAGCCCGCGCACCACGCCGCCACCATCCACCACGCCCTTGAACACCGCGAAGTCGGTGCGGCCCGCGGCGTCGGTCCAGTCCTGGATCTCCATTCCGAAGCGCAGGTCCGGACGGTCGGTGCCGAACCGGCGCATGGCCTCGGCGTAGCCCATGCGCGGGAACGGCGTGGGGATCTCGATGCCCGCCTCGGCGAAGCAGGCCACCAGCACGCGCTCGGTGAGGTCCTCGATGTCCTGGGGCTCCACGAACGATGCCTCGACGTCGAGCTGCGTGAACTCCGGCTGCCGGTCGGCGCGGAGGTCCTCGTCACGGAAGCAGCGGGCGATCTGGTAGTAGCGCTCGAGCCCGCCCACCATGAGGAGCTGCTTGAACAGCTGCGGGCTCTGCGGCAGCGCGTACCACTCGCCCTGGCTGAGGCGCGAGGGCACCAGGAAGTCGCGCGCGCCCTCGGGGGTGGAACGCGTGAGCACCGGAGTCTCGACCTCGAGGAAGCCGTCGTCATCGAGCACGCGGCGCATGGCGCGCACCACGCGAGCGCGAAGCTCGAGGGCGGCGAGGCGACGGGGCCGGCGCATGTCGATGTAGCGGTAGGTAAGCCGGAGCTCCTCGGACGGCTCGGTGCTCTCGTCCTCCACCGAGAACGGCACCGGCTCGGTCTCGGCCAGCCGCTCCATCCCCGTGACGGCGATCTCCACCTCGCCGGTGGGGATGCGCGGGTTGATGGTCTCCGCGCTGCGGCGCACCACCTGGCCGTCGACGCAGATGACGTCCTCGAGGTGCAGCCGCTCGGCGGCCGCGTGGGCCTCGGGCGCCTGCTCGGGGTGGAACACCAGCTGCACGATTCCGCTGCGATCGCGGAGGTCAATGAAGATGACCCCGCCGTGATCGCGGCGGCGGTGCACCCATCCGGACACCCGCACGGCCTCGTCCACGGCGTCGGCGGCGCCCGCAGCGGCATGCGTGCGGTAGCGGCCCGCGCCGATCATGCCCCGCTCCCCTCGGCCGTCACGTGCAGGGCGATCTCGCCCACCGGTACCTCCACCTGGTCTCCCGTCGTCATGTCCCTGATGGTCGCGAGGCCGTCCGCGTGCTCGCGGGGGCCGACGATGATCACCTGCCTGGCGCCCAGCCCCGCCGCGTGGCGCATCATCGCCTTGAGGCCCTTGCCCGCCGGGCCCGCCTCCACGCGCACGCCGGAGCGGCGAAGGTCGCGCAGCAGCGGCATGAGCGCCATGCGGATGTCGGCGTCGGGCACGGCGAGGTAGGCGTCCACCACCGGCGCGTCGGCCGCGGCGTCCCCGAGCGCGAGGGTGATGCGCTCCACCCCGGTGCCGAAGCCCACGCCGGGCACGGCGGGGCCTCCCAGCGACTCCACGAGGCCGTCGTAGCGGCCCCCGCCCCCGATGCCGCTCTGGGCACCGAGCCGGTCGCACGTGAACTCGAACACCGTGCGGGTGTAGTAGTCGAGGCCGCGCACCAGCGAGGGGTCCTCGTCGAACGGGATGCCCATCAGGCGGAGGGCCTCGAGCACGCGCTCGTGGTGCTCGCGGGCCGCGTCGCCCAGGTTGTCGA
>CAIYRJ010000062.1 GCA_903928615.1 uncultured Actinomycetes bacterium
CCGGCGATGGCGGCCTCGACGTCGGCCTTCACGATGCGCCCGCCGGGGCCCGTGCCCCGGATGGTCGCGAGGTCGAGGCCCGCACGCGCGGCCATGGTGCGAGCGAGCGGCGACGCGGCCACGTGCTCGGAGGTGGCGGTGACGTCGGCCGGCGTGAAGGCGGCGGCGATCGTGTCCGCGGTGCCGTCGTCGGCCGTGGGGATGCCCTGCGCATCCTCCTGCGTCTCCTCCGGTGCCGGCTCCGTCCCTGCCCCGGCTGCCTCCGCCGCGGCCTGGGTGACCGCCTCGATCTCCTGCGTGGGCGCGTCGGGCATCTCGATCACGCCCGTCACGCCGGCGTCATCCGCGGCGGCGACCCCGCCACCCTCGCCGATCGAGGCGATGGGCGCGCCGACGTCAAGCACGTCGCCCTCCGCGGCGATGATGCGCAGCGTCCCCGACTCCGGGGCCTCGACCGTCATCGTGGCCTTGTCGGTCTCGATCTCCACGAGTGGCTCGCCCTTGGCGACGGCCTCGCCGTCGGCCTTGAGCCACTTGAGCACGGTGCCCTCCTCCATGGTGTCGGAGAGCTTGGGCATGAGCATGTCGCTCACCGGGGCACCTCCCGTGCCAGGGTCGCCATGACGGCTGCCACCACGTCGGCGGGCTGGGGAATCGCTGCCTGCTCGAGGTTCTTCGCGTACGGCATCGGCACGTCGGCCGAGTTCACGCGCCCGATCGGGGCATCGAGCCAGTCGAAGCACGACTCATAGAGATGGGCGGCCAGGTTGGCGGCGATGCCGCACTCGGGCCAGCCCTCATCCACCACCACGGCGCGCGAGGTGCGGCGCACGCTCTCGGCGAGGGTGTCGAGGTCGAGGGGGCGGTACGTGCGCGGGTCGATCACCTCGGCCTCCACGCCCTGCGCGGCCAGCTGCTCGGCAGCGGCCAGCGCCACCCACACCATGCGCGAGGTGGCCACGATGGTGCAGTCGCGTCCGGGGCGGCGCACCACCGCCTGCCCGAAGGGGACGAGGTGATCCTCCCCGCCCACCGGGCCCTTCTTGCCGTAGAGGCCCTCGCTCTCGAGCACGATCACCGGGTCGTCGTCGCGGATGGCCGTCTTCAGCAGCCCCTTGGCGTCCTCGGGCGTGGACGGCACGCACACCTTGAGCCCGGGCACGTGGGCGAACATCGCATCGAGTGAGTGCGAGTGCTGGGCCGAGAGCTGGTGCCCGGCGCCGCCGGGCATGCGGATGACCATCGGCACGTCCACCTGGCCGCCGAACATGTAGTGGATCTTCGAGGCGTTGCTCACGATCTGGTCCATCGCCACCAGCGCGAAGTTCACCGTCATGATCTCCACCACGGGGCGCAGCCCGGCCATCGCCGCGCCGACGCACAGCCCGGTGAAGCCGGCCTCGGTGATGGGGGTGTCCACCACGCGCTTCTCGCCGAACTCCGCGAGGAGCCCCTTGGTCACCTTGAACGCGCCTTCGAAGTGCCCGATGTCCTCGCCCATGAGGAACACCGACTCGTCGCGGATCATCTCCTCGCGCAGGGCCTGGTTGATCGCCTCGCGGTACGTGACGTCCTTGCCCTCGGTGCTCATGGCCGCACCAATGCGCTGGCACGCGCGGCGTCGTTCCACGGCTCGGCGTAGACGTAGTCGGCGAGGTCCGCGACGGGCACCTCGGGGCTCTCCTGGGCGAAGGCCGTGGCGTCATCCACCACCGTGTCCACCTCGGCCTGCATCGCGGCCACGCCCTCGGCGTCGAGGATTCCCTCGCCCAGCAGCACCCGCTCGAAGGTGATCAGCGGGTCGCGTGCCTTCCAGCGCTCCTTCTCCTCGGCCGCGCGCACGGTGTCGGGGTCGCTCATCGAGTGTCCCCGGTAGCGGTAGGCCAGGAGCTCCACGCATGCGGGGCGCCGCTCCTCGCGCGCCAGCCGCGCGGCCTCCGACAGCGCGGCGCGCACGGCCAGCACGTCCATGCCGTCCACCTTCCACGACTCGATGTCGTAGGCCGCCGCCCGCGGGAAGAAGTCGTCCATCGCGGCGGCGCGCTCCACGGGCGTGCCCATGCCGTACTGGTTGTTGAGGATGAGGAAGACGATCGGCAGGTCCCAGAGGCCGGCCATGTTGAAGCACTCCGAGACCACGCCCTGGTTGGCCGCGCCCTCCCCGAACATCGTCACCGACACCTGCTCGGTCTCGCGGTAGCGGGCGGCCCACGCCAGGCCCAGCGCGAGCGGAACCGCGCCGCCCACGATGCCGTACCCGCCGTAGAACGCGCGCTGCACGTCCATGAGGTGCATCGACCCGCCGCGGCCCCGGCAGATGCCCGTCTCCCGGCCGAGCAGCTCGGCCATGATCGCCCGCGGGTCGGTGCCCCGCGCGAGGGCCTGGCCGTGCTCGCGGTAGGTGGAGGTGAGCGGGTCGTCCGGGCGCAGCGCGGAGACGGTGCCGACGATCGCGGCCTCCTCGCCGATCGCCAGGTGCAGGAAGCCCCCGATGCGCCCCGCCATGTACTCCTCGGCCGCCCGCTCCTCGAAGCGGCGGATGAGGGTCATGGTGCGGAAGATCTCCCGCATCTCCTCGGGCGGTGGGATCGGCGGCGGCGAGGTGCTCATCGCGCCTGCTCCAGGTGCAGCTCCACCACGGTCACGTCGCGCCACGCGCCCTCGACGTGCCCGTGCGCGTGGTGGGTTCCCACCTCGCGGAATCCCCGCCCGCGCGCGAGCGCCAGGCCGGCCGCGTTGCCCTCGAGGATCATCCCCACGAGCTTCCAGTATCCGAGATCGGGGGCCGTGCCGATGAGGTGGTCGAGCATCTGCCCGCCGGCACCGGTGCCCTGGGCCGTGGCCGAGATGTAGACGGTGTACTCGGCCACCCCGTCGTACCACTCGCGATGCGAGAACGGGGCCAGGGCCGCCCACCCGATGACGTCTCCGGCGTCGTCGAGCACCCACACCGGCGCGCGCTCACCGCGCGCGGCGAGCCAGTCCGTGCGCTCCGCCTGGTCGTGCGGGCCGACGGCGAAGGTGGCCACGCCCGTGGCGATGGCCTCGTCGTAGATGGCGCCGATGGCGCCGGCGTCACCGGGTCCGGCCCTGCGGATGAGGCGCTCTCGCGTCGGCACGCGGACCAGCATAGAACGGCTGGACCCGGTGCCGACGCCGTTCACTAGCCGCGCCCGATGCTCGCGGGACGGTCCTCCAGCCGCAGCGTCACCGTCTTCTCCTGCCCGTCGCGCAGCACGGTGACGGTGATCGACTCGCCCACGCGGCGGCTCGCGATGGCGCGACTGACGTCCGCCATGTCCTGCACCGGCTGGCCGTTGATGGCGATGATCAGGTCGCCGCCCCGCGGTACCCGCGCCTCGGCGCTATCGGCCGCCTTGAGCTCGCCCTTCGCCGCCGGGCCGTCCTCCTCCAGGCCGGCGATCACCACGCCACGCCTGCCCTCGAGGTCGAGCGCCTTCGCCATGGCGGGCGTGAGGTCGCGGCCGGTGATGCCGATCCATGCGTGCTCCGGCTCGCCGCCGTCGATCACCGAGCGCGCGATGGGCTTGATGGTGTCGATGGGGACGGCGAAGCCCAGGCCCACGTTGCCGCCGTCACGGCTGGCGATCTGCGAGTTCATGCCGATCACGCGCCCGGCGCGGTCGAACAGCGGGCCGCCGGAGTTGCCCTGGTTGATCGCCGCATCGGTCTGGATGGTGTTCTGGATCGTGAAGCCGTTGGGCGACTCGATGGTGCGCTCGAGGGCCGAGACGATTCCGGTGGTGGCCGTGCGCTCGAGCCCGTAGGGGTTCCCGATGGCCACGACCTCCTGGCCCACCACGAGCCCGCCGCTCGAGCCGAGCGGCACGGGCTGCACGCCCTTCGGCACGGAGCCGATCTTCAGCACGGCGAGGTCCGTCGACTTGTCGAGGCCGAGGACGCTGGCCTTCTCCTCGGTGCCGTCGGAGAACGTCACCGTGATGTCGTCGCTGTCGTCCACGACGTGCGCGTTGGTGAGGATGTGGCCGTCGCGATCGATCAGGAAGCCCGATCCGAGGCCGCCGCCCGAGCCCGATCCGGCCTCGATCAGCACCACGGCCGGCGACTCACGGCGCACGATCTCGGCCACCGAGAGGGCGCCGTCGGCGCGCTGCACGGCATCCTCGGCCACGACCGCGGCATCGGATGGCGACGCCGCGCTGGTGGTGATGGGCGCGGTCTCGCGGATCACGGTGACGTTGCCGTCCCCCAGCTCGCCGGTGGCGGCCAGCACGCCCAGCGTGACCGCCGCGCCGACCAGCGCGGGAATCACCAGGGCAGCCGCCCTGCGGGCACCGGAGGGACGCTTCGGGGCCGCCTCGCGGGGCGGCTCGTTCGGGCTCATGTCGCTCATGGATGGGGTTGTACCGCGCGATCGTTAGGGCCGGGTTAGGACCGGTAGCATCGCGTCATGGCCGAACGGGTGCTCGTGGTGGACGACGAGAAGTCCATCCGCAAGGTGGTGGAATACGCCCTCACGGAGGGCGGCTTCGAGGTGCTGTCCGCCGGTCGCGGCGACGACGCCCTCGAGATCATCGAGAAGGAGCCCGTCGATCTGGTGGTGCTCGACCTCATGCTGCCGGGCCTCGACGGCATCGAGGTGTGCCGCCGCATACGGGCCACGCGCAACGTGCCGATCATCATGCTGTCGGCGCGCGATGACGAGGTGGACAAGGTGCTCGGGCTCGAGATGGGCGCCGATGACTACGTGACGAAGCCCTTCTCGCCGCGCGAGCTGGTGTCGCGCGTGAAGGCCAACCTGCGCCGCGCCCGCGTGGTGCCGGTGCAGGAGGACCCCATCCGCGTGGGCGACATCGAGGTGGATCCGGCGGCGCGCACCGTGATGCGCGACGGCGAGGACATCCCGCTCACGTTCTCCGAGTTCGAGATCCTCCTCAAGCTCATGAAGTCGCCGCGCCGCGTCTTCACCCGCGAGGAGCTGATGGACCACCTGTGGGATGGCTCCTTC
Organism: uncultured Actinomycetes bacterium; assembly: GCA_903928615.1. GTDB lineage: Bacteria > Actinomycetota > Thermoleophilia > Miltoncostaeales > Miltoncostaeaceae > SYFI01. Next base: position 4,991 of record CAIYRJ010000062.1, read on the forward strand.
TACGGAGACCTCCGCAGCGTGGACGTCCACGTGCGCCACCTGCGCCAGAAGATCGAACGCGATCCCGCGAACCCGGTGATCATCCGCACCGTCCGCGGCGTCGGGTACGCGCTCGGCCGGGAGGACGGGTCGGCGGAGTGAGCCGGCCCCGGGGACGCACCGGGCTCCAGACCTGGCTCATCGGGTCGTTCATCACGCTCGGCGTCGCCGCGAGCCTCCTCATGTTCCTGGTGCTGCTGCCCACGCTCGAGGGCAGCGTGGTGTCGGGCGCCACCGAGCGCACCTCGCAGTCCACCGTGCGCGTGCTGGAGGACCTCTCGGAGGTGCCCGGCGAGGGCTACGGACTCACCGACGAGCAGGGCGACGCCTACGTGGCGCGCCTGGCGTCGGAGGTGCGCGGATCGGCCCGGTACTTCGACATCGCCACGGGCTGGCACGCGGCCAACCTCGCGGCGGTCCCGGGCGTCTTCCCCGACG
>CAIYRJ010000063.1 GCA_903928615.1 uncultured Actinomycetes bacterium
CCCCATCGACTTGTAGCCCCACACGTCGCGCAGCAGCTCCTGCTTGCTCACCACTCTGCGGGGATCCCTGGCAAGCGCGGTGAGCAGCCCCAGTTCCTTCGCTGAGAGGACCACCGGCTCATCCGAGATCGTGACCCTTCGCGACCGCCGATCGATGACGATGTCATCGACCCGCAGCAAGCCGGCTGACCATTCACCGTCCGCGCGACGCATGAGCGCCCGCAGGCGCGCGAGGATCTCCACATAGGCGAAGGGAGTGCCCACCACCTCGTCTGCGCCACGCTCGAGGGCGCGGACCACCCGGTGGGGCTCGCATGCACCGGACACGCCGAGCACCGGGATGGCGGCGTCCCACGGGTCCTCGGGCCCGCCATCGCGCACGAGGCCCACCGCCTCGAGGCCACCGGCGGCGGGCATGTCGAGGTCCACGATCACCGCGGATGGGCACGCGGTGCTCAACATGCCCTTCACCTCACCCGGGTCGGCGGCGAGCATCACCTCGAAGCGATCCGCCTCGAGGTCAGCCGCCAGGCTGCCGGACGCCGGACGGGGGCCTACCAGGAGCACCGAGCGATGGGGTGCCTGCGTGGTCATGAGATCCTCCGATCATCGGGGGAGCCGCGTGCTCCCGGTGATCGGATAACGCGTCAGGAGCTCGCCTGCTCCCCCGCCAGCGATCTTCGATTTACCCAGCGTGCGGGAAAAGCGGATCGCCCGTGAGCCATACGCGATCGCCAGGCACCAGCCCGAGCACGCCGCTCCTCGCCTCGATCACCGCATAGCCGCCCCGGCACGATGCGCCGCGCGCCGGAAGCGGGTCGACCACCTTCAGCACCACCCCGTGGCGATCCACGAACGCCGCAGCGATGCGCACGCGCAGGCCCATGCCGTGCACCGCCCTGCAGGGGATGAGGATGAGCGCCTCGTCAGCAGTCGGATCCGGCGTGCCCAGCAGACCCACGAGACGCGCGAGCACGCGATCGGCCACGTAGGCCCGGCTCGCCACCCGGAACGACGGCCGGGCACGAAGCTCGCCGGCCTCTCGTGCAAGGGCGTCGATGCGCCACATCCCCATGTGGCCATCGTGATCGGCGCGAGTGCAACCGTGGCGCCCGGACCGTGCCGGGTGCCTCACGGCACGGTCACGACCCCCGCCCTACTCCGGGTGCCCGATGCTCCCCTGCAGCGCCGCCATCGCCCGGGCGAACAGCAGGCCCATGGCGTCGGCGGCCTCGTCGGGCGTGTCCACGGGCTTCAGCGCGCCCATGCCGGCCGTGGCCATCTGCACGGCGAGCTGGATCACCTGGAAGCGGTCAACCGGCTGGATGTGCCCGCCGCCCTCGGCCTGGATCTCCTCCATGGCCTCGCGCTGGGCGCGCATCATCTCCTTGAGGCGCTCCTTGAACTCCTCCGATGCGCCCTCGCCGAAGGCGAAGCCGAACGGGAACTCCTCGTCACTCACAGCCTGATCTCCCTCAGCGGCGTGCGGCTGAACATGTGGATGGTGTCCACGAAGCGCACGGTACGCGATTGGAGGTCCATGACGATGGAATGCGTTCTGGCGCCGTCGCTGAAGTAGCGCACGCCCTTGAGCAGGTAGCCGTCGGTCACCCCGGTGGCCAGCACGTACATCGGCTGCGGGGCAAGGTCGCGCGCCGTGAGCACGCGGTTGGTGTCCTCAAGGCCGAATGGCTTGAGGCGCTCGCGCTGGGCGTCGTCCTTCGGCCACATGCGCGCCTGGATCTCGCCGCCGAGGCACTCGAGCGCCGCCGCGGTGATGACGCCCTCGGTGCTGCCGCCGATGCCCATGTACACGTGATCGCCGGTGCCGCGCACCGCCGCCGACATCGATGCGGTAATGTCGCCGTCGGGGATCAGCTTGATGCGCGCGCCGAGGGCGCGGATCTCCTCGATGAGCTCCTCGTGGCGCGGGCGGTCGAGCACCACCACCGACAGGTCGCGGATGCGACGGTCGTAGCAGCGGGCGATGGTGTCGAGGGTGTCGGCGATGGGAGCGGTGATGTCCACGCGGCCCTTGGCGTTGGCGCCCACGCAGAGCTTCTGCATGTACATGTCGGGCGCGGCCATCACCCCGCCCGGCGCGCCGATGACGCACACGGCGATCGCGCCGGCGTCACCGCGGGCCACCAGGTCGGTGCCCTCCAGCGGGTCGACGGCGATCTCGCACGGCATTCCACCGGTGCCCAGCACCTCGCCCACGTAGAGCTCGGGGGCCTCGTCCTTCTCGCCCTCGCCGATGATCACCTCGCCCGTGATGGGCATGGCGCTGAACTCCTTGCGCATGGCGTCCACGGCCGCGCCGTCGGCGGCGTGGCGGTCGCCCTGCCCCACCCAGCGGGCCGATGCCAGCGCGGCCTGCTCGGTGACCCGCAGGAAGTCGGTGGCGGGCACGATCTCGTGGCCCTCGAGCCCGGCGGGCACGGGGGCGGGAACGTCGTTGGTGGTCATGCGTCCTTTCGCGACAGCCGGGCGGCGTGGTCCTCGTTGAACTTGTCGATGCCCTGGGCCGTGAGCGGGTGGTGAAGCATCTGGTGGAACACCTTCGGCGGGATGGTGGCGATGTCCGATCCCATGCGGGCGGCTTCCATCACGTGCACCGGCGTGCGGATGCTCGCGGCCAGCACCTCGCAGTCGAAGTCGGAGGCCGCGAAGGCCTCGACGATCTCGAGCAGGTGGCCGAGGCCGTCCTCGTTGATGTCGTCGTAGCGGCCGACGAACGGCGACACGAACGACGCCCCGGCCGACGCGGCGAGGATCGCCTGGTTGGCCGTGAAGCAGAGGGTCATGTTCACGCGGATGCCGTCGCGCGCCAGCGCCGAGGTGGCGCTGAGCCCCTCGCGCGTGGTGGGCAGCTTGATGACGATGCGCGGGTCGATGGCCGCGAGCCGCTGGCCCTCGGAGATCATGGTGGGGACGTCGTCGGCCACCACCTCCGCCGATACCGGGCCGTCGACGATCTCGCAGATGCGCCGGTAGATGTCGTCCTCGTCGCCCTCCACCTGCGAGAGCAGGGTCGGGTTCGTGGTGGCGCCGCTCAGCACCCCCCACGATGCGATCTCCTCGATGTCTGCGAGGTTCGCGGTGTCGATGTACAGCTTCACGGGTTGCCTCCGGAGGCGTGAACGCGTCGTGGCGAGGCTACCAGCCGGGTCATGCGGCCCCGCGGCGGCCCATCGCGCTTCGCATCCACACGCCCGACCCGGCGGTCACCAGCCCGCCGGCCACGAGCAGGAAGATCGCGATGGTGAGGCTGTCGCTGCCGCCGGGCTCGGCGCCAGGCAGGTAGGCCCCGTCGGCCCCGGGCGCCCACCGCACCCGCATGCCGCTGTTCCACGAGGGCGTGCGGTACACCGGGTCAGGGCAGTCGCTGCGCCCCGATGACACGCAGGCGAGGTACCTCGAGCGGCTGGCGGCGTTCGCGGCCTCCACCTGATCGGGGCTCACCGTCCACCGGAACTGCTCGCCGTCGGCCCTCAGAAGCACGCCGCGCGCGACCACCTTCCCGCCCTCGTTGATGTTGCCGGTGGGGGTGGACGAGCAGTACCTCTGGATGCCGTACCGCGCG